>NZ_JAYEET010000045.1:0-156910 GCF_034653255.1 Pseudomonas spirodelae
AAGATCAAATCACGGGAGCGAAAGCGTAAGGGCGGCCAAGAACCGGAGGACGATGAGCCGTTCTGATTTCATGGCGACGACGGCCTGCTACATGGCTGCGTGTGGCAGGTCTTAAACAACTGAACTGGGCTAGCGAAGGAGTGGGGGCAACAGCAGCTGCGCTGGTAGACTTATCCACAGTTGCTGGTAACAAAATCAGCAATCCGCCCTGGGTCAAATTTCAATCGGCAGGGTGGGTCAATTTTCCATCAGCGCCAACAGGGCGACTTCAAATCGGTCCCGCTGAGAGCGCAGAGCAAATCCAGCACTGCGTTCTGGCGGAGTGTGCGAAATTGCAGTGATTTGACCAGTGCGCGCCGTAGTGACGACCGGCAGAAACCGGCCAAAAGCAGCCCATCAAAAGTGTCTACAAAACTAGGGGCTATTCACCTCAATCGGTGAGCGATTTGGACATCCTGGAATAAAAAGCTGCGTGATCCATAGAAAGCCACGCAGCCTGCTGGAGCGCCGATTACACGCGGAACTGACTCATCAAGCCCTGCTGCTGATTAGCCAGGCTGTTCAGCGACTGGCTGACCAGTGCGGACTCCTCGGCCTGAACGGAAAGCGACTCGGTCACGTCGCGAATGGCTGATACGTTGCGATTGAGCTCTTCGGCCACGGCGCTTTGCTGTTCCGCTGCGCTGGCGATTTGCAGGTTCATGTCGGTGATCACCGACACGGCCTGACCAATGCGCTGCAGCGCGACTACCGCCAGCTCAACCTGATCGACACTGCCCTGGGCCTGGCGATGGTTGTTGTGCATTGTGTCGACCACTTCACGGGTGCCGCTTTGCAAGCGCTCGATCACCCCTTGGATTTCTCCGACCGAGTCCTGCGTGCGCTTGGCCAGGTTGCGCACTTCATCGGCGACCACTGCAAAACCCCGTCCGGCCTCACCGGCTCGCGCGGCCTCGATAGCGGCATTGAGAGCCAGCAGATTCGTCTGCTCGGCGATACTGCGAATCACCTCGAGTACCGAGCCAATCTGCTCGCTATTGGCGGCCAACCCTTCGACCTGAGCCATGGCGTGGCTCAGGTCGCGGGCTAATAGGTCGATGGCCGAGGTAGTCTTGTCGATCACGCCCAACCCCTCACGGCTGGCGTGATCGGCACCATTTGCCGCTTCTGCCGCCTGGGCCGCGTTACGTGCAACATCCTGCGCCGTCGCACTCATTTCCTGCGAAGCGGTGGCGACCTGATCGATTTCGCGGCACTGCTGCTGCATGCCGGCGCTGGTCTGAGCGGCAATCGCCGAGGACTGGTCAGCCGTGCCGCGGGCATCGAGCACCGAACGTTTAACATCGGCGATGATCGGCTGCAGTTTGTCGAGGAAACGGTTGAACCAGCCGGCCAACTCGCCCAGTTCATCCTGCTTGCTGTACGCCAATCGCTGGGTCAGATCGCCCTCACCGCTGGCGATGTTCTTCAGCATAAGCGCCACACCCAGGATTGGCCTAGTAACCCCACGGGCCGTCAACCAAATCAGTAGCAAGCCGACAATCGCCGCCAGACCGCCGAGAAAGGATTCGAGCAGAGCACCACTGGCATTGCGCTGGTCGAGATCAGCTTGCAGTTCCAACGCCGGCGCCAATAGGATTTTTTTCGGGACTTCCAGCAACACGCCCCACGGTGCGGCTTCTGGGATTGGCTTGAAGGTATTGAATATGCGCAGCTGTCCATCATGTTCAACCGTCTGCGACTTACCCTCAGCCTGCAAACGTACCAGCGCGGCACCCTGATCGGAGTAAACCTTGTCCAGACGCTCCCCCAAACGTGTGGCATCACGGCTATAGCCAGCAAGCAAGCCGGCTGGACTGATAATGCTGATATCGCCCTGGCCCCCATACAGGTTCTGGTCGGCGCTCAGACTCAGCTGTTGCAAGTTGGCCAGACTGATGTCCATCCCCAATACCGCGAGCAGCTTGCCGTTCTCTACCAACGGGAAGGTCAACGTAGTGATCAGCAGTTTCTGTCCGGTGGTCTCATCGAATGTCGGATTGAACGCACAGGGTTTCAGGTTCTGTCGCGGACAGTTGTACCAGTTGTTGTAGGGCGAGCCGTCGAGCATCGGTGTGGTATCGCTGATCAAAGCCTCGGTCACAGCGAAAGAACTGACATCACCTGAGTCGGTTTGCGCCCAGTAGGATGAAAAACGGCCTTTTTCATTACTGCCCAGTTCGCTCTTATCTACGAATGCATTGTCCTGACCGTCTAGCGCATCAGGCTCGAACACCAGATAAAGGCTCAGCAGCTCAGGGTTATTTTGCAGAGTGGCGCGCACCTGAGTGGTGAGTTCCGCACGCAGATCCAGGCCGTTGCTCGCATGCTTTTGCGCTTGCTCGCGCTCACGCAGTACTTGCCGGGAAAAGTTCAGGCCCGTGCTGTAGGCATCCATGAAATAACGCTGCACAGCCAACGCCTGAATTTCCCCTTGGCCCTGCATGCGCTGCGCTGCGGAGTCCTTGAGCATCTCGGTGTTGGCGCTTTTGATCAGTGCAGTATTGTGCTCCATGCGATACAGGGAAATTCCCACCAGCATTACGACGATGCCAAGCAAGCACAGCCCGGCAAGCAAAGTGATTTTCCATTGTATGGAGAGACGACTGAACAGCATGCAATAGGTCCTTGTACGAGGAAACGTACGTCACGCAAAACAGGGGTCGTTGGGTGCGCGTGCAAGCCACCTCGATGTGGTCGAGCACAGCGCTGCTGGCCAGGTCGCAGGCCCTGTAGATGGGCCTGCGACCCTCTTCTCAAGCGACAGAAGAAGGCCCGCACTCAGGTATTAGCCCTCGGCTAATCGATAGTCACGAAACTGCTCGCGCAACTTCATTTTTTGCAGTTTGCCCGTAGCCGTATGCGGTAGTTCGTCGACATAAGCCACATCGTCCGGCAACCACCACTTCGCCACACGTGTTTCAAGGAAGCCCAGCAGCTCTTCCTTGCTGGCTGCCTTACCGGATTTCAGTACCACGACCAGTAGCGGCCGCTCCTGCCACTTGGCGTGGGGTATACCGATAACGGCTGCCTCCGCAACCGCTGGATGACCGATTGCAGCGTTCTCCAAGTCGATCGAGGAAATCCACTCACCACCGGACTTGATGACATCCTTGGCGCGATCGGTGATCTGCATGTAGCCATCAGGGTCGATGGTGGCGATATCACCGGTATCGAACCAACCGGCGTCATCGAGGATGCGCCCCCCTTCTCCCCGGAAGTACTGACTAACGATCCACGGCCCCTTAACCAGCAGATGGCCGGAGGCCTTGCCGTCATGGGGTAACTCAGAGCCATCTGCATCGATGACTTTCATGGACACACCGAATAACGCCCGCCCTTGCTTGGCCTGCAGGTCAAGCAGCTCATCCAGCCTGGCAGTGCGGTGCTTGGGCAAGCGGGTACAGACGGTGCCCAGCGGTGACATTTCGGTCATGCCCCAGACGTGCAGCACCCGCGTATCAAAACGGGTTTCAAAAGTCTCGACCAAGGCCCTCGGCGCCGCAGCCCCGCCAATCACCACCCGATTCAGACGCAACTCTTTGGCTGGATCCAGGCCCCGGGCTTCGACATGTTGCTGCAGCATCATCCACACCGTTGGCACACCCAGGGCCAGGGTCACCTCTTCAGTGCGCATCAGCTCGTAGATACTCTCGCCATCCAGGGCTGGGCCAGGCAAGACCAGCTTGGCGCCGCACATGGCCCCGGCATAAGGCATGCCCCAGGCATTGACATGGAACATCGGCACGACGAGCAACGCCGAGTCCGCCGACGACAGGCCGAAGCCATCCGATGTGCACAGCGCCAGCGAATGCAGGATCGTGGAACGGTGCGAAAACAGCACACCCTTAGGGTTGCCTGTGGTGCCCGAGGTGTAGCACATCGAAGAAGCTGCCCTTTCATCGAGGACCGGCCAGGCGTACTCACTACTCTGGCCGTCGATCAGGTCCTCGTAGCACAACAGGTTAGGCACCTCGATGGCCGGCATCCGGCTACGATCCGTCAGCGCGATGAAGGCTTTGACGCTCTTCATCCGCGGGGCCAGCTGCTCCACCAGCGCGGCGAACGAGAGGTCGAAGAACAGGTATTGGTCCTCGGCATGATTGGCAATGAATTCGATCTGCTCAGGGAACAGCCGCGGGTTGATCGTGTGCAGGATCGCACCCATGCCCGACACACCGAAATACAGCTCCATATGCCGGTAGCCATTCCAGGCCAAGGTCCCGATCCTGTCACCCGGCTGCACATCTAGCGAGGTCATGGCATTGGCCAGTTGTTTGGCACGCCGCCCTATGTCGGCATAGGTGCAGTGGTGCATTGGCCCTTCGACTGTGCGCGAGGAAATTTCGCTCCACGGATGCGCCGACAGCGCATGCTCGAGGACCGACGAAATCAGCAGCGGTTGATCTTGCATCAAGCCCAACATGGCTTAGTACTCCATTTATTTATTGTGTAAGTGAGCTGGTCTGGCGCCTTTCACAGGACAGGCAGACCGATGTGGAAGGAACCCGCCTGTTCGGCGGCTGGATGCCCCTCTCTAAATCCACCAGCAATCGCAGGTTGCCAGCCGTGGATCGATGGAGCGTGATTTCCTCTACCGAGTTACGCTGCCATCGACTGGCGCTGGCAGCAGTTCCTCGATGCTGATTTCGCGCATACGGAATTTCTGGATCTTGCCGGTCACGGTCATCGGAAAGCTGTCGACAAACCTGAAGTGGCGCGGCGTTTTAAAGTGCGCAATGCGCTCCTTGCACCAGCTGCGCAGCTCATCGGCAGTAGCACTGTGGGCGGGGTGAAACTTGATCCAGGCGACGACCTCCTCGCCATACTTCTGGTCGGGAATGCCGATCACCTGCACGTCGGCGACCGCCGGGGGGGAGAAGAAGAACTCTTCCAACTCGCGCGGATAGATGTTCTCACCGCCGCGGATAATCATGTCCTTGCTGCGCCCGACGATGCTCACGTAGCCCTGCTCATCCATTATCGCGAGGTCGCCGGTGCGCATCCAACCGTCCTGGTCGATCGCTTCGGCGGTGGCCTTGGGGTTGCCCCAGTAGCCGATCATCACGCTGTAGCCGCGGGTGCAGAGTTCACCGATCTGGCCATGGACCACCAAGTTACCGGCCTCGTCGACTATCTTGCTTTCCAGCTGCGGCTGGGTGCGGCCGACCGTGGCCACCCGTATTTCCAGCTCGTCATCGGCGCTGGTTTGCAGAGACACAGGGCTGGTTTCGGTCATGCCATAGGCGATCTGCACTTCCTTCATGTGCATGTCGCTGATCACCCGCCGCATCACCTCGACCGGACAGGTAGCGCCGGCCATGATCCCGGTGCGCAAACTGGACAGGTCGAACGAGCTGCGTTGTGGGTGGTCCAGTTCGGCAATAAACATGGTTGGCACGCCATACAGTGCGGTGGCCTTTTCTTCCGCGACAGTCGCCAGGGTGACCAATGGGTCAAAGGCATCGCCGGGGTAGATCATGGTGGAGCCGTGCGTCAGGCAGCAGAGGTTGCCCAGCACCATGCCGAAACAATGATAAAGCGGCACGGGAATAACCAGACGGTCATGCTCGGTCAGCTTCAAGCTCACGCCAGCCATGTAGCCGTTATTGAGGATGTTGTAGTGACTGAGCGTGGCGCCCTTGGGAAAACCGGTGGTGCCGGAGGTGTACTGGATGTTGATCGGTTGATCAAAGTGCAGCTCGCTCTGGCACGTTAGTAACTGCTCAGGCGCTACTGCTGTGCCAAGCGCACCCAGCTCGTACCAGGACAAAAAATCTGAGGGTGGCTCGGCCGCCAGGCTCACCACACCGCGCAACTCCGGTAGCCGGCTACTGGTCAACTCTCCGGGCAGGTACTGCGCCAGTTCGGGCAATAGCCCGCTGAGCATGGCGTGGTAATCCGAGGTCTTGAAGGCCCTGGCACAAATCAACCACTTGCAACCGGACTGTTTGAGTGCGTATTCCAGCTCGCTGGTACGGTAAGCCGGATTGATATTGACCAATACCACCCCGACCTTGGCGCTGGCGAACTGCACGATGCACCACTCTGCGCAATTGGGTGCCCATATACCCAGGCGGTCGCCGGGCTTAAGCCTGAGCGCCAGCAGGCCGCGCGCATAGCGATCGACCGCGTCGGCCAGTTGCGCCCAGGTGTAACGCAGTTGCTGATGGCGAACCACCAGTGCCTCGCGCTCTGGAAAGCGCGCAACAGTGTTGTCAAAAGCCTCGCCAATGGTCATGGCGAGCAGGTTCTTGTCCTTGGGTCCGCAGGTGTAGCTGAAGTGACTCATCAAACTGCCCTTCTTGTATTTGTAATGGGATCGGCTCTAAGCCGTTACCTTCGGCACGGCTGTAACGATGAGTAAACCCACGCCCTGTCGATCAAGCCATTGGGCTTGGCGAACTGCCGCGCTGCGCTTTCAGCGGGCTATTCACCCCCTAACGCTCACGAACCCACCTAGCAAGGGTGAGCTCGCGGCTAGCCATCAACGGGTGAAGATTTGCGAAGTGGCGAGCGCCATATCGCCGCCAGGCAGCTTGATACTGGAGAGCTTCTTCAAGGAATCGGCGTCATATACCGCCACATCGTTAAAGGTACCGCTCAGGTACACCTTGCTCCCCGCCTTGTTCAGCGCGACGCAGTAGTAGGAGTGATCCAACTCACCCACTTCCAGCAGCTTTTGCTGCTTGATGTCGTACTTGGTCAGGCGGTTGAGCACCCCGTAAATCAGGTTCGGATCCTTCGGCGAGCGCATGGCGGAGAAGTAGATTTCCGTCAGCGGGGCAAAATCCACCGCCTCTCCCTTGCCGGTGGCCAGGTCGATGTTCATGAAGCCGTAAACGAACTCGGCAGTCGCCATGTCCTGCTTCTCGTCCTTGAACTTAACCGCCGTGTAGAGCGTGGTGAAATCACCCGTAGGGGTCTGCTGCGGCCAGGCGTAAAGCACATCCGGCGGGCTGTAGAGCGGGCGTTTCCAGTTGCGCGCGGGTATCGCCACGGTGAATTTGCCGGTATTCACATCGACCTTGTAAATATCTGCGCCGGCCATATACAGCGCGCCGTCAGCACCGGTTTGCATCACCATCACCTGGCGCGGTGCCGGGAAGCTGCGCAGCGGTTTG
Organism: Pseudomonas spirodelae; assembly: GCF_034653255.1. Taxonomy (NCBI): domain Bacteria; kingdom Pseudomonadati; phylum Pseudomonadota; class Gammaproteobacteria; order Pseudomonadales; family Pseudomonadaceae; genus Pseudomonas; species Pseudomonas spirodelae. Next base: position 7,164 of record NZ_JAYEET010000045.1, read on the forward strand.
GCCGCCAGCCCGCCATCGGCGGCATACACCTGCAGCTGCGGTGTTTGCACTTCATAGTGATCGGACGCCAGCTTGGTCGGATTGACGACGCTGTAGATTTCCTTGCCATCGGGACTGATGGCAATCGAGAACAGCGCGCGCGTGCGCTCGTCAGGCTTCTGCGCCAGCGCGGCATGGAACACCAACTTGCAGCTGTCCAGGTCGACACCGTAGATATCCCCATAGTGGTTATTGAGGATGTACGCGGTCTTATGGTCTGGTGCGACCAGTGCGGTGCCGGGACCGAAGGCATCCGGCAGTGGACAGGTTTTGTACAATTTGTCGGTCTGGACATCGACCAGGTGCAGGTTGTTCGGGTAGTTGACCGCGACCATGTATTCGTGGCCGGACTGCAAGGCCGGGCCAGTTTCAGCCAACGCCGCCACGGACCAGGATGTGGCCAGCATGGCGAATGCGGCAGCCAGGCTGCCGGAGTGCTTGAACGACATAGTGGAATTCCTCTTTTTGTTCTTGGCCGACTACTTGTCTTTCGGGAATACGGTGTCGAGGTTGCGCCAGCTGTCATTCGAGCTGACAGCATCCTTGTTCCAGTCCGGGTAGGTGTTCATCATGTCGGGCACCTGGGCTGGCCACCAGCACGGGTCGGAGCAGCCATACAGGTCAGCTTCCATCGGCTGACAGAGCGAGCTGACGCCACCGAAGGCGTCGATTTCCCAGCCCGGATCGGTGGTCGATGCGCAGCCGACCACCGTGCTCATCGCCAGTACCTCTTCGATACGATCTTCCTGGGCGGCCTGTTCGAGTATTTGTGCTTTGTTGTTGATCGGCTTCAGGTGCTTCATCTCATTTCGCCTTCCGCGGAGTGATATAGCTGCTGATGAAGGCCGGGTTGCCAGCCATGATGCGGCTGTAGACTTCGATGCCGAAGTCCACCCAGTCGCGCATCAGATCGCAGTAGTGATAGGTCGGGTGGGTCGGGTCGCCGTAACGCGCGTAGCTTTCGTGGTAGCAACCGCCGGAACACAGATTGCGGATGCGGCAACTTTCGCAACCGGTGTTAGTACGGTCCAGCCGCTGGGAGAGGAAGTCGCCCAGTTCCACCTGTTTCACCCCTTCATGGACGTTGCCGAAAGTCGGAAGGTCCGAGCCGGTAAAGCGGTGACAGAGGTTCAGCTCGCCCTTGTGGTCGACCGCTAGCATCTTCAGCCCTGCGCCGCACGGCAGCGCCTTCTTGTGGCCCTCGTGGATGTCGGTAATCAGCTGATGCAGGTTGGAGAAACCGATGTTGCGGTGCTCCAGGGCGGCGTCCAGGTAACGGCGGCCGAGCGCCTTCATATTGGCGAAGACCTCTACCAGTTCTTCCGACGTCAGGTTGAAGTCACTCAGATCGCCCGAGGTCACCGGGGCAAAGCCGACTTCGGCAAAACCCAACTCGTTGAACAGGTGATCCCAGATGTGCTCGACGTCGGTGATGCCCCGTGTCAGCGTCACCCGCGCCCCCACCGGACGGCTGTTGTAGCGCGCCAGCAGCATCTCGGCTTTCTTGCGCACCACGTCATAGGTGCCCTGGCCGCCCACGGTGATGCGGTTGCGGTCATGCACGGTCTTCGGCCCATCGATGCTGATGGACAGGCCAAAGCGGTGGCGATTCAGGTAGTCGGCCACCTCTTCGGTCAGCAAGGTGGCGTTGGTGGTCATGACGAACTCGACAAACTTGCCAAGCTCGGCAAAACGCTGCTCGCAGTAATCCACCACCTGCTCAATCAGCTTGCGGTTGCTCAGCGGCTCGCCGCCGAAGAACACCACGGTGTAACGCTGCTCGTCCGGAGACTCCTTGATCAGCATCTCCACCGAGGCGATGGCGGTGTCCAGCTGCATCTTCTTGCCCTCGGAAGGCTTGTCCAGGTCTTCCTTGTAGCAGTAGGTGCAGCTCAGGTTGCAGCCGGTGTTGACGTTCAGCACCACGGTATTCAAGGCAATCCGCTCGACCCGCTTGGCGCTGATGTCCGGGGTCAGCGGTGAACCGTCGCTGACCACTTCCAGCGCCAGCAGATCGCGCAGGGTGTCATTCACCTCGGCCCGGGCAAAACGCCCGGCCAGCCGCAGCACCAAATCATCCGCCGAACTGCCGGCCTCGCGCAGCGCATCGATAATGCCGGCGGTGAGTTCATCGGTTTGAAACAGCGAACTGCTGGGGATGTGAAACAACATGCGCTCAGCATCGACGTGCACTTCGTGCAGATTGCGTTCGACCAAATTCAAAATAGCGCCCATATAACCTCCAAAAAACGTCGCAAACCAAGGGTTCAACCCTGGGAGAGCGGCGCTCGCCCAGGTGCTGCGCCATCAAGGGATGGGCGGGTTATTCCAGCGTTGCACGGTCACTATCAGCTGGCCTTCGCCCTTGATGAGCTGCCCGCCCTGCTCGACGGTGGCTATGACCTTGAGATTGCCGGCGTTGTTGGTCGACATCTTGCGCGCCGGATTCGGTCCGGCGGCGCCTGGGGTGAAGATGCCATCCGCAGCGCTCATGACCCCGGCAAACTTGACGTCCTGATCTTCGGCGGCGCGCTCATCAAAGGGCGCCACCGACCAGGTTGCCGGCACGAAACCAATGCGGTAAGCCTGGTCAGCGGCGTCTTTGCCCCAGGCCTCGGCCTCGAAGCGGCCTTGCACCTTGGGCGTCGAACCGCCGTTATCACCGATCCGCGCGACCGAGAACGCCGGCACCACCTTGACCTCGTTGATCTGCTTATACAGCGCCAGATCCACGCCTTTAAGCGCGCCCAGGCTGACGCTGCGCACACCAACGGCTGCATCGATGGCCGCCTTGACCTTGACCCGAATGCGCTCCGGGCTCTGCTCCAGTATTGCGAGCACCTCGACGCCCTCACCGAACTCCGGAGTACCGCTCAGGCCACTACCAACCAGGGTCAGCTCGGTTTCGCTGCCGGCCTTGAGAAAGTCCGGCTGCACAGCCAACAGTTGCGCTGTGCCTTGCTTGGCGGCGACGAAGTCCAGGCCGCGCTCATCGTGCTCGGTCTCGAACATCCGCCCACGGATTTCTCCGCCATTGGCGGCCAGCACCTGGCGCATGGCAACGCCATCGACCTTGAGATTGGCACGCCACTCATGGCCGTTGAACAGCACCGCCGAGCCGCCACCCGCGAAGGCTTTACCGTCGGCGTACTGGCCCTTGAGCTCGACCTTGAACTCATCCTTGCCGCTGACGGTGACGCTCATCAGACCACGGACATCGCCCTTGCTCGGCAGGTGGCCGCTGAAGCTCCACTCCCCGGCCAGGGTCGCAGCGTCCGGACGCTGTTGCTGCCAGTCGGTCCAGGCCTGGCTGTCCAGCGGGTAGTTTTTGGCCAGCTCGGGCACCATCTCTTTCAGTGCAACTTCCAGCCAGTCGCGGTCACGGCCCATCATTTGCACTTCCAGCGTCGGCCATTGCCCCAGGTGAAAGTTGACTAGGTGCTCCCATTCTTTCGCCGGCCGGCGCTGCAGGGCCACCCGCGCGCCGGAGTGACAACGGCCACACATCTGGGCGAGCTTGGGCTCAAATTGCTCAACATGATTCTGCCGGCGCTCCAGGGCGTAGCGCATGCCCGCGGTTTCACTCGGTGCCAGGCCTTGCTGATCGGCGAGATATTTCACCAGGGTGCGGCGATCCTCGTCGTTAATCTGCAGGCCATGCATGGTCTGCATCCGCGCGATGCTCATCAGCCAGCCTTCGGGGGTTTTACGCTGCTGACTGATGCGGCTCAGGTCTTTGTCGCCGACCGGGGTATGGCAGCCCTGGCACGTCTCTTTGAGGATGCTTGCGCCATCCCTTGCAGCCATGGCCTGGGGCGCTTGCAACGTGGCGGCAACTGCCAGTGCCAGGGTGCCAGCGCTCAAGTAATGCCGGAGTAGTGTCATCTTCAAAATCAGACCTCCACGGTTTGTTCTTATTGATTGGCGTCACTGCCCAGTTACATGGTCGTGGGCCATAGGTGTGCGACTTCAACGGAAATTACACATTGCGTGCCAACCATATACAAACCGTTAAAAATCAAATAGATAAGTAAATTTCACGACAACTTTACGGCCTAAAATTCGAGTGTCTTACGTTTAATTTCGCGACAGCTGTATAACTCTGCGACAGCGCCACAGCCGGTACCCGGTAAGCGCCACTCCAAGCTGTTCCAGGGCCGTCTCATGCCGTCTCAAACTGTTACAGTGCAGAATGCCTGCCAGCCTCTGACGCATAAATTAAAGTCTTTGTTTTTCAGTTACTTAAGAACAAATCACCGGATTGGCATGACGGTTGCGAAAGGACTCCCACCCCAAGAGCACTAACCGAGGCTGATTCCATGAGTTCTTCCCTGCCCCTCAACCCGAAAACACTTGAGTTCATTCAGCGCAAGCAAAAAATGCTGATCGGCGAGCAATGGCTCGATGCCGCCCAGGGCGCGACCATGAGCGTGCGCAACCCGGCCACCGCTGAAGTCTTGAGCGAGGTGCCTTCGGCCTCCAAGATTGACGTCGACAACGCCGTGCGGGCCGCCCGCCAAGCCTTTGATGACTCGCCCTGGAGCCGTATGCGTCCCCGCGAACGGCAGAACCTGCTGTGGCGCCTGGCCGACCTGATGGAGCGCGACGCCGAGGTACTGGCCGAGATTGAATGCCTGAACAACGGCAAAAGCGCACAAGTGGCGCGGCTGATGGACGTACAGCTGTCTATCGACTTTTTGCGCTATATGGCTGGCTGGGCCACCAAGATCGAAGGCTCTTGCGTCGATGTGTCGATGCCGCTGATGCCCAATGATCAGTTCCATGGCTTTATCCGCCGCGAAGCCATAGGCGTGGTTGGCGCCATCGTCGCCTGGAACTTCCCGTTGCTGCTGGCTTGCTGGAAGCTCGGCCCGGCGCTGGCGACCGGTTGCACCGTGGTACTCAAACCGGCGGACGAAACCCCGCTGTCGGCCCTGAAGCTCGCCGAACTGGTACTCGAAGCCGGCTACCCGGCAGGAGTGTTCAACGTGGTCACCGGCACCGGCATCGAAGCGGGTGCGGCGCTGACCCACAACCCGGACGTCGACAAACTGACCTTTACCGGCTCAACCGAAGTCGGCCAGCAGATCGGCAAGGCGGCCATGGACAACATGACCCGCGTCACCCTGGAACTGGGCGGCAAATCGCCGACCATCGTGCTGGAGGATGCCGACCTGCAACAGGCTGCCGCCGGCGCCGCCAGTGCCATATTCTTCAACCAGGGCCAGGTTTGCTGCGCCGGCTCGCGCCTGTATGTGCAACGCAAGCACTTCGACAATGTGATCGCCGACATCGCCGGCATCGCCAATGGCATGAAGCTCGGCAACGGCCTGGACCCAAGCGTGGCCATGGGTCCGCTGATTTCCGCCCGCCAGCAACAGCGCGTGTATGGCTATATAGAACGCGGCCGTGAACTGGGCGCCACCGTCGCCTGCGGTGGCGAACAATTCGGCCCTGGCTATTTCGTCAAACCGACGGTGCTGGTCGATGTCGATCAACGTGGCCCGTTGGTGCAGGAGGAGATCTTTGGCCCAGTGCTGGTGGCGATGCCCTTCGACGATATCGAAGACGCGATGCGCATGGCCAACGACAACCGCTATGGTCTGGGCGCCAGCATCTGGTCGAACAACCTGGGGGCAGTGCACCGGATGATCCCACGGATTAAATCCGGCTCGGTCTGGGTCAACTGCCATAGCGCGCTCGACCCGGCCTTGCCCTTCGGTGGTTACAAGATGTCCGGCGTCGGCCGCGAGATGGGGGCTGCCGCCATCGAGCATTACACCGAACTGAAGTCGGTATTGATCAAGCTGTAAACGCGGAAAAGGGGGAACGGCTGAGTGCCTCTCCCCCTTTCACCTTGCACCCGAGGCAGAACGCCAATCAGCCGCTACCCCTGGCGATACCCCTGATTGCGCAGCCAACCGTAGACCATCCGCTGTTGCCCTTCAGCCAGCGGCGCCAGCACCTCGCTGAGCGGCGCGGATTGCAGCGCCAGCACTATCGGTGCCAGCGCTATGCCTTGCAGGTGCCAGATTCCCAGCGGCTGATCCGCCGTGATCACCACCTCCACCTCATCGATCAGATCGCCATTGATTACCGGTGCCCGCGCGACCCGCAGGCTGGCGTAATCCGCTGTTTGATGCATCGGCAGGTCATCCGGCCAGCTACGCCGACCCTGCCAGAACGGCCGCGTGGCCCATTGCTGCTCCATGGCGTAAAAATCCCGGCCGATCCGGGCAAAGCGTAAAAACAGCTGTTCCACCCGCTGCTGATGGAACTGCCGCGCCAAGGCGGCCCGTTCAGGTTTTTGCAACAGGGTGTTGATCACCGCTGGCGCCTGCAAAGACGACGACAATGACTGGAAGATGCCATTGCCCGACAACGGATCGACCGCCATCGCCGCATCGCCGACGCGCAACCAGTTATCACCGCAGGTTTGCTGGCACAGGGTGGCCGTGCTGCTGCGCGCGCGCAGTGCTGTCGGTTGCAACGCCAGCGCGCCGAACAGCTCACGCACCAGACTCGATTGCGCCCGCTGAACGGCGCAGAACTCTGCCAGTCGGGACTTTTCCGGTAAGTCGGCGCTGGCCACATCCAGGGTCAGCTGCCAAAAACAGCGGCCATCGCTCAGCCGCGCCATCCAGGCCCAACCATCGGCAAGGCTTTCCACCGCCGAGCGGGCCGGGCCAGGCTGTTCTTGCCAGTGATTGAGCAGGCTTAAGGTTTCCTGGCCGCGCAGGCCTTTGCCGGAGAACGGTGCCTGCCGGCCACGGGCCTCGACCAGGAAATCGGCGTGACAGCTCTGGGGGCCATTTGCGCCGTCCAGTTGCAGGCGATGGCCGGCGGCCGTCGAACTCAGCTCGCGCACGCGCGCTTCAAGCAGTTCAACGCCGGCCGCCAACAGGTCCTGACGCAACGCCGCATCGAACGCCGGGCGATCCAGCAGATGCTCGATATTCGGCGCGAGGGTTTCGCCATTCCAGCGCACCTGCCGCAGCGATGCGGCGCACGCACTGGCCAGCGCTTGCTGCAACCCAGCCTGACGCAAGCCTTCCAGCACCCGCTGGGATACCCCTTCCAGCGCGCTAAAACGGCGCCACTCACTGATCACGCACACTGCATAGCCCAGACGTTTGAGCCCCAGCGCCACTGCTGCACCAGCCGGGCCGGCGCCAAGCACAACGATCTGCTTATTTAGCGAGCGGCTAGCCATCAGGCATTACCTCGCGCCGCTCTGGGCCAACAAAGGCGGCCTGACTACGCAGATGTTCGAGCAACATCTGCGCACTGGCGGCTGGCTGCTCCAATAGGTACTCCGCTGCATGCCCGCTGAGCACCGCGCTGGCGATGCTGGCACCGGCCAGGCCGCCGTTTAGCGCGGCCACCGGCGCACCAAAATCCGCCTGCGGGCTGTGCAGCCAGGACCATTGCGCACCCGCGCAGCGCGCGTCACCAGTGACCCGCAACACACCAGGATAACTGGCCGGAAACACCGGCTCACCGCGCGCCGGGCTGGCCGCGCAGAGCAGGATACCGGCCGCCTGCGCCGCTGCGCAGGCCTCACGCAACAAGGGCCGATCCTGACGTACGCCCAGGCTGAGGTTGATCAGGGCCACGTCCTCCTCCATCAACCAATAAATCGCGGCGGCGATTTGCAGCGGGCTGGTCAACCAGCGCTCACTGAACACTTGAGCTACGCAAAATTGCGCGGCAGGCGCCCGCTCGGCGATGGCGGCCAGTACCGCCGTGCCATGGCCGAGGCTATCAAGCTGGGTCGCGCCCTCCTGCAAGCGCTCATCCGCCAGCCAGAAGCGCCGCGCGGCCAGCACTTGACTGGCCTGGGCGGCGCCATGGCCGCTGTCGACGATGCCGATGCGCAATTCAGTGGCCATGCAACACCGGCTGCGCAAGCGTGCAGGCCCGCAATTGGCCATCGTGCAGCTCGAAGCGCAGTTCGGCTTGCGCCAGGGTCGAAGGCCGGTGGCTGATCAGAATCCGCGTACGACCCATAAACAGCTGGTCGATGGCGGCGATCACTTCCCGCTCCGTGGCCTCATCGACCGCCGAAGTGGCCTCGTCCAGCACCAGAATCAGCGGGTCCTGCAACAGGGCGCGAGCGATGGCGATGCGTTGTTTCTGCCCACCGGAGAGTTGCTGGCCACGCTCGCCCAGTTGGCTGTCCAGCCCAAGGGGCATGGACTCGATCAGGCTGTCGAGCTGCGCCAACTTGGCCACCTTCTCGATTTCCCCGCGGCTGACCTGGGGGGCACTGTAGCGGAGGTTGTCGGCCAGACTGCCGCGAAACAGCACGATGTCCTGACTGACCACGGCGATGCGCCGGCGCAGGGCCAACAGGTCCAGCTCGCGTAGGTCGATGCCGTGCAGGCGGATGCAACCCTGATCCGGGTCGTAGAAGCGCTGCAACAGATCGAGCAGCGTCGATTTGCCGACCCCCGATACCCCACTGATGGCCACTTTCAGCCCGCCGGGGATCTGCGCATTGATCCCGCGCAACACCGGCTGGGCACGTTCGTCATGGCCGAACCAGAGGTTCTCGAAGCACAAGTCGCCCGCGCCAGCCGGCAGAGCGCGGGGCTGCGCCGGCTGGCTGACCTGCGCCGGCTCACGCTTGAGCTCCATTACCCGGCCCAGGCTGACGGTCATCCGTTGCAAGGCCACATACAGCCCCAGCAAGCTCTGCACCGGCCCTACCGCCATCCCCAGATAGGTGGAAAAAGCGATCAGCGCGCCCAGTTGCCAGGTGCCCTGCACCACCCAATAGCCGCCAAGCAGAAAGGCCCCGGCACGGCACAGCGAAGTCAGGGTACCCGGTACCGCATTGGTGAAAAACTCGGTGACCTGCAACCTCAGCAGCTGGCTCATATAGCGCTCGCCCAGTTGCTGCAGGCGAGTGGATTCGCGCTGCTGCTGGCCGGCGGCCTGGATAAACTTCATTGCCGGCAGGGTTTCCACCAGAAACGAGGAAACATCCGCCGAGCGTTCGCGCAGCTGGCGCACATGGCGTTCAACCTTGCGCCGCATCCAGCGCAACCAGAGCACTTCCAGCGGAATCAACAGGGCGACGATCAGCGACAGCTTCCAGTTCAGGGTCAGCAACAAGGCAATCGCGCCAATCAAACCGATCACGCTGGAGGCCGCCGAGAACAGCGAGTCGACGGCAAAGCGCTGGATTTCCGCGACATCGCCATCCAGCCGCGAGAGCAGGTCGCCAATCCTGCGGCGCCCGTAAAACGCAGGGGAAAGCTGCTGCAAGTGTTGGTACAGCGCATCACGCAGGGCAAACAGGATTCGCCCGGACAAGCGCGTGTGCAGGTAGCGGTTCACCCCAGCCAACACGGTGCTGAAAATACCCACTGCAACCATCGCCAGCGCCACCTTCAGCAACACACTGAAGTCCTTGGCCAACAGGCCATCGTCGATCAGCAGCTTGGTCAACCAGGGCTGCGCCAACACCAGCAACGATGCGCTTAGCGATAGGGCCAGCAAGCCGAGGATGGCGCACAGGTGCGGACGTACGAAACTGAACAGCCAGGCAAGCGCCTGCTGAAAAGCGGCGGGGTCGTCTGTTTCAATAAGCCGGAGCAAAAACCTGGACATCGGTGGTTAACGCCATTCAATCAGGCGAAGCATGGGCAACGGAATGGCTGCCCAACTGCTAAGCGCGTAATTGCTTCAGCTTGCGATACAGCGTCGCGCGGCTGATGCCCAGGGAGTCCGCCGCAGCGGACACATTGCCATGGTGCCGTTCGAGCGAGTTGCGGATCAGCTCCAGTTCATTCTCCCGGATACGACCGCAAGGCTGTCGGCAACTGGAGGTCAGATCGTCCAGCAGACTGTCGGTCAGGTGCTCCAAGCCCAGTTCGCTTTCCGCTCCTTCGCGCATCGCCAGCGCAGCGCGCAGGACCATTTCCAGTTGGCGGATATTGCCCGGCCAATCGTAATTGCCGAGCAGCTCGCCAAGCTCCTGGTCGAGGCGCACTTGGCTAGCACCGAGCTTGCTCAACAGCGTGCCAATCAAGTCATCGATGTCATCGCGTTCACGCAGCGCGGGTAGGCGCAAGCTGACGCCGTTGATCCGGTAATAAAGGTCTTCGCGAAAGCTTTTTGTCTGCACAAGCTGCTTGAGGTCGCGGTGGGTGGCGCAAATCACGGCCACGTCGATGTCCAACTCCTCGCTGGCGCCCAAGGGTGCCACCTTGCGCTCTTGCAGCACGCGCAACAGACGGGCTTGCAGGCTCAACGGCATGTCGCCGATTTCATCGAGGAACAGCGTGCCACCATTGGCCTGCATCAGCCGGCCGAGCATGCCGCCACGGCGTGAGCCGGTGAAGGCGCCCTCGCGGTAACCGAAGAGCTCCGACTCGATCAGGCCTTCGGGGATGGCCGCGCAGTTGACTGCGACGAACGGCCGGTTGGCACGCGGACCAGCCTGGTGCAGAGCACGAGCCACCACTTCTTTGCCGGTACCGGTTTCGCCCAGCAGCAGCACCGGCAGGTCGTTGGCCAAACATTGCTGGGCCATGCGCAGGGAACGGGCGAGACGGCTGTCGCGCCCGGCCAGACTTTGCAGCACGTTCGACTTGGCAACAGGTGCCTTGGGGGCCTGCACCGCACCGCCCAGGCCGGTGTGACGCGGCACTTGTACCAGGCGCAGGAAAAACTCGCCCTTGGCGGTCTGCACACTGCTGATCCCACCCTGCAGCAGACGGGCGATAAACTGCGGCGAGCGCTCGCCGAGCAAGTCGCGCCCAGACTGGCCCACCAGGGTTCCCCGGTCGCGCTGCAGCAGGTCGCAGGCCCTATCGTTGACGGCTACGACCTCTCCATCCAGGTTTAGCACCAGTAATCCGTGCCAGGCGGAACCGAGGTATTGCAGCCGACTGTGGAAGGCCAACAGCAGATGCTCGGGGTAACACTGGCCGAATAATCGGTTTTCGATAGCGCTCGCCACCAGCAGCATGGTCGCCAGATTGTCTTGGGGCTGGGCCATGGCACCGTCGCGGGTCAGGTCAAGCACCCCAATCACCTGCCCTTGCGGGTCGCGCAGCGGTACCGAAGTACAGGAGAAGGGGCTGAGCCGGTCCAAGTAGTGCTCGCCGCAGTTGATCTGGATCGGCCGTCCTTCCACCAGTGCAGTGCCAACCGCATTGGTGCCACGCAGCGTTTCGCTCCAGCAACTGCCGGGTCTGATGTCGCGCAAGCCGGCTATGTTGAGGAGCTCGGTCTGGCCTTCAACCACCAGTACATTGGCCTGAGCATCACCCAGGATTACTAATCCGTTTTTGCCGTGCTGGCTCACCAGGTATTCCATCTCCGGCGCCGCGGCGTTGATCAGCAGGCGGTTATTCGCGAGCAGCTGTTGCAGGTCATGATCCTGCTGCGAGTCCAGCATCTCGCCTTCCAGGCAGTTCAGCCCATGCCCGAGACTGCGCCGCCAGGAGGTATAGATTTCCTCGCGCAGCACACCGCTGGGCAGTTCGCCTTCCTTGAGGAACTTCAAGCGGGCCTGACGTGCCTGGTGAACCTGATCGGCCTCTGCAAGTCTGGCGTGGACAGTCCAGCCTGCCAGCGAAGCGATACTGTTGCGGGCATCCATCAGGCCACCAGGTGGTAGGTCCTTTCTCGCGATCGGCACGCTATCAGCCATAGTCCTGCTCCTCGGTGGTCGACACCACCGGAAAATCGTTGGTCGAATAATTGAATCAAGCACCGCCACTACACGCCCGCGGCTGCGGGCCGATGTGGCGCTGCAGATCGAGACCCTAGCACTGGCTCGCCTAGCTCCAGCCCCATCGCATGGAGGTAGGAATTCGGCGAGATCGTTACGCGTTGCCGCTCTTACAAGTCCTGTTTCAGCACGCCTTGCGTGCTGAATAGCGCTAATTGACCAGCGCCCAGCGTAGCCAGCGCGGCGACGTTCAAGCGGTCGGCACGCACCTGGGCGCGAAAGCGCTGCAACTCGGGATCAGCGACGCTCACCAGACCACCATTACCGACCAGCACCACGCGGTCATCGACCAGTTGGGTCACGGCGGTGATCGCCTCCTGGCTCCCGCTGTCCAGTTCACGCCAGGAATCGCCAGCATCTTCGCTGAGCAGCACCCGCCCGCTCATGCCCACCAGAAGCACGCGACCGTCGCGCAATGTGGTGCCGCTCCACAGCGAGCCACTGGCACCGGTATCCAGCGCTTGCCAGGTCGCGCCGTTATCCCGCGAGCGATAAGCGTTGCCACCCTCGGCGGCGATAAACAAGCTGCCCTGCGGGCCGGCGAAAATATGATTGAGGTGGAAGTCGTCGCCCTCCTCGCTCACTGTCAGGCGCTGCCAGCTCTGGCCGCCGTCGTGGGTCTCACTGATATAGCCGTAAGCACCAGTGACGATGCCATGACGGGAATTCTCGAACCACACCGAGAGCAGCACCGGCTGGTCTTCCAGAGGCGGCTGCAAGATCCAGTTTTCGCCGCCATCCTCGGTACGCAAGAGCATGCCACTATGACCGACGAGCCAGCCGTTGCGGGCATTGGCAAAGCTCAGTGCGGTGAACAGGCCGTCCACCGGCACCGACTGGGCCTGCCGCCAGTGCTGACCATCTTCGGAAAGCGCGACCACGCCATGGTCGCCGACAGCAACCAGGCGCGAACCGCTTTTGCCTACGGCCACCAGCGGTGCGTGCTGCACCTGTTCCAGGCGCATGCTCGGGGTCGCCTCGGCCGCGTGGCCATGCAGGGTCACGCTGGCGCACGCCAGCAAGGCGCACGCCAGCAGCAAACGCAGGGGGGTGAAGTCTTTCTGGGTCATTTTGCGTCCCTCCACTCAGTGCGCGATAAGGGGCGCACGGACTGGCCCCCGGCGCGGAATCAGCACATCCAGCATCACCGCGATGGCTGGCAGCAGGGTAATGGCCATCAGCATGTTGACCATAAACATAAAGGTCAGCAGCAAGCCCATGTCGGCCTGGAACTTCAGCGCCGAGAACGACCAGGTGGCCACGCCGATGGACAGGGTGATGGCCGTGAAAATGGTCGCCACCCCGACTTCACGCAATGCCAGCTTGAAGGCGTTGACGATGTCCTGGCCTTCGGCCAGATGCAGTTGCAGGCGGTTATAGATGTAGAAGGCATAATCCACACCGATGCCGACGGCCAGCACCATCACCGGCAAGGTGGCAACGGTCAAACCGATGTCCAGCTCCTTCATGAACCAGTAGCCGAGGAAGGTGGCCAGGGTCAGTGGCACACAGCAGGCGACCATCGCGCGCCAATCGCGGTAGACCAGAAGAACCAGTAACACGATGGTCAGGTAGACGTAGAGCATCATTGGCAGCTCGGACGTCTCGACGATCTCGTTGGTGGCGGCCTGCACGCCGGCGTTACCGCTGGCCAGGCGCACGGTGACGCCATCCATGGGGTGTTCGGTACGGTATTGCTGCACCGCGTTGACCACGGTTTTCAAGGTACTGGCCTTGTGGTCGGCCAGGTACAGGTTGATCGGCAGTAGCGTGCAGTCGGCGTTGTACAAGCGCAGCCCTTCTGGCACTTGGCGCACGGCCTCGCCGAGGCTCAGTTCATCGACCGGCAGCGCCGCCCACTTCGGATTGCCCTCGTTGACGCCCGAAGCCGAAAACTTGGTCAGCGCCGGCAGCGATTGCGCCGAGAGTACGCCAGGCACGTTGGCCAGGTACCAGGTCAGGCGGTCGGTGTAGGCCATCACTTCGTGTTGGTAGCAGCCGTTCTGCGGCGTCTCCACCACCACGGTGAACAGGTCCAGGCCGAGACCGAAGTGCCCGACCACGCTTTGCACATCCTGGTTGTAGCGTGAATCGCTGTGCAGCTCCGGCGCCCCCGGTAACACATGGCCTACATGCCGACCCTGGCTCTGCCAGACAGCGACCCCGAGCAGCAGCAGGCACAGCAATGTGCCGACCGCTGCGTTGCGGGTCTCGGCCAAACGCCCCAGCTTGCTCATCACGCCGTCGCGCCATGCTTGCAGGCGCCCGACGCGGGTGACGTAGGCCTGGTCGAAGCTGAAGTAGCTGGCCAGCACCGGCAGCATGATCAGGTTGGTGACGATCTTGTAAGCCACGCCGACCGAAGCGGTAATCGCCAGCTCGCGAATCATCGGAATCGGCACCAGCACCAAGGTGGCAAAGCCGACGAAGGCGGTGATCAGTGCGAGCGTGCCGGGAATCAACAGGCCGCCGAAGCTGCGGCGCGCGGCGGTCATCGCATCGGCGCCGTTGCAGACTTCCTTGGAGATATAGTTGACCTGCTGCACGCCATGCGACACGCCGATGGCGAACACCAGGAAGGGCACCAGAATGGCCAACGGATCGAGGCCGAAACCGAGCAAGGTGATGGTGCCGAACTGCCAGACCACCGACACCAGCGAGCAGCACAGCGGCAGGAATGTCAGTACCCACGAGCGCGTGTACCAATACACCGCGGCCAAGGTCAGCAGGAAGGCCAAGGCGAAAAAGCCCATCACGCTGGTTGCGCCGGCACCGATATCGCCCATCTGCTTGGCGAAACCGATGATCTGCACCTCGTAATGACTGTCGGCGTACTTGGCGCGGATGTCGTCTTCCAGGCGCTGACTGAACTCCAGATAATCCAGGCGCTTGCCTGTCTGCGGGTCAGGGTCGGAGAGCTCCGCCACCACCATGGCGCCGGAATAATCGTTGGCCACCAGGCTGCCGACAAAACCGCCGACTATGGTGCGGTCGCGAATGCCAACAATCGCCTGATCATTGAGGGTGCCAACCGTGACGTCACCGCCGATCACATCCTCAGCCTTCATACCCTCTTCGGTGATCTGCACCGCGCGGGTATTGGGGGTCCACAGCGAGGTCACAGTACGGCGATCGACGCCGGGCATGAAGAACAGGGTCTGGGTCAGGTCGTAGAGTTTGGTCAGCGCTTCCTTGTTCCAGATATCGCCGTCCTTGGCATGCAGCACCACGATGACGCGGTTGGCACCAAACAGCACGTCGCGGTACTGGTTGAAGGTCTTGATGAATTCGTGCTGCTGCGGCAGCTGCTTGTCGAAACCGGCAGACATGCGCAACTGCGAGGCAAAGCCGGCCATCACCAGCGTCACCAGGGCCAGTACCGCCAAGGTCGACAGCCGATAACGGAAAAAGAAGCGCTCGAGACCGAGCACCAGAGAAGCGAGCATGGTTATGCCTTCCTGAATAATGAAGCGAAGGGTTGAGGGCGGGATTGGCCCGCCCTACCCCCGATCAGAACGAGTAAGAAATGTTGCCACTCAAGAAATCGCGGTCAGCCATCAGGTTGTTATCCCCGCCACCCCAGTACTGCACCCACTGCAAACCACCCTTCCAGCGATCGCGGTAGTTGAATAGCAGCGAACTGGTCAGTGATTTGCGCCCTTCGACGAAAGGCAAGGCGTTCGGCGTAGTGCCGTTGACGTCGTGGTAGAAGTCCAGTTGCGGGGTCACAGTGATGCCACTGCCGAACACGTTCGGGTAGTTGATGCCAAGTTCGGCCACATAACCCCAGGAGGTTTTATCCGGCAGCGAGAAATCCGGCAGGAAGTACGGCGTTTGCCCCGTGGTATCCAGGTCCTGGTAGTGGGTGACCACCGCCTCGGCCAGCAGGTAGCCATCGGAGGCGCCCAGGCTGCTCGGAATGAAGCCCAGGGTATCGTTGGCCGAGAAGGTGTAGATGGCATTCACATGGGCCTGCCATTTCTTCTCTTCGACGAAGCCATTGTGGACTCCGGTGTCGAACACACTGAACTCGTTGAACTGGCCGCTGAACGCCGCACCGAAAGGCACCGTCGGATCAATGGCAACGCTGTCGTTCGGGCGGTAAGACAACTCCGCACCTACGGCCACCGGGCCAACCATGGTGTTCATGGACAGGCCAAACAGATCCTTGTCCTCGCCATAGTTGATGAAGTAATTGTCGACCAGCAGCAGGTCCGGGTTGGACGTGGCGGTGTAGCCGACAAAGGGCAGCTTGTCGTGATAACGCTGATAGAAGAAGCCGAACTCGGTCTCGATCTCCTCCACATTCCAGCGCAGGGCGACTCCATACTGGCCGTCATCCTTGGCATCGCGTTCGCCGGCGAAAGGAATCGCCAGACCGTTGGCCACCAGGGTAGCGTCGTCAAGGCCGCTGATCAGCGGCTCGCCACAACGTCCGTTAGGCATGTTTGCAGCACAGAAGCCGGCACCGTAAAAGCCGTCGACATAATTGGTGGGGTAGTAGATCGGTCGATTACCCTCGCCCACCACATCGGAGCCGGAATAATAGGTACCCGCCGGGTCGATGCCATAGGCATTCCACTTGAACTGGTAATACGCCTCCAGGCTTAGCGTGTCGCTCAGGCCGATATTGAACGAAGCCATCGGCGCCGGGATAAACACCTCTTTCAGCTGGGTGCCAGGGGTATGGTACTTCGGCAGGCTGAGGGCGTTGATCTGGTTGATGCCACCGGGCATGAAGATCTCTTCACCCCAGCTGATCACCTGGTTGCCAACCTTGGCCTTGGCCGGCATCTCGCCAAGGTCGAAGCTCTTGGCCACCCACATGTCGAGCAGATCGAGGCGTTCGGTGGCTTCGCGATCGCCCGGGCCATCCAGCTCGGTGCGCCGGGTGTTGTCCATCTTGAAGTCCTTGGCCCAACTGACCCGACCGAGGGCGCTCCAGCCGTCGCCGAACGCCAAGCTCAGCTCGTGGGTACCCTTAACTACGTGGGAGAACACATCGTGTTTGTTGTAGTTGAGGTTGCCATCGTCGGAGTTGCTGTAGTTGATGTCGGAGTTGGCGTAACCATTGCCCTTGGTCAGGTTGTAATAGTTGCTCAGCTCAGTGTCAGCGCCATCGTTACAGCCACCGCTATCGCCACCGATGATATGGCAGTCGGGCGACTGCAGACGGGTGGACATGCCATAGGTCAGGGTGGAGTCGAAACTGCCGGAGATACCGTCCTCAGAGCCAAAGCGCATGGCGTGGCTAGGCTCCATCCAGATCAGGCTGGAGGCGGCCATCACCGCCAGGGCCAGACGATTATTCACACGAACGAATCCCGACGCGGCTTGGGCCGCGGCTTTATTGTTGTTATGCATGAGTGTTCCTCTAAACAGTCGTAGAGCCTGTTCAGGATCCGCTAGCTAGAGCCAGACAAGTCGCAACAACCATCGGGAGTAACAGCCGGAGGCTGGCCCGAAGGGTGAACGTCTGCGTATCAATCGGGCGAGGTCGCCGAATTTACGAACTGTAAATGATCAGTCCGAGCCCGATTGATACGTGGTATGGCCGACGCGCAGCAGATCCTGGGTGGGTTCTTAGCGTTCGCCGCGGCGGCGCAGTTCATTGGCGTTGAACATCTTGTCGCTGACCCGGCCTTCGATGCCGGCGGTTATGTCGAGCACCTCACCTTCCTGGGTGAAGCCGTCGACTAGGTAACGACGTGCGACCAGGTCGTACATCGAGTACTCGAAGCCTGTGCAGGACTGGGTCTGCGGGTTGGCCCAGATGCTGCCTTCCTGCGCGCGCCAGAGGTTGCCCTTGGCGTCGTACATGTCGACGTGCAACAGCGCCCAGCTGTCCTCGTCGATGTAGAACACACGCTTGGCAAAGGAGTGGCGCTTGTCGGCTTTCACCGTGGCCTCAACCACCCACACGCGGTGCTGCTCATAGCGCTGAACGTCGCGGTTGAGGTAGTCCTGGCCGATCAGGTCCTCGAACTTGTTACTCTTGTCGATCAACTTGTAGGAGTTGTACGGCATCACCATTTCTTTTTTGCCGACCAGCTTGAAGTCGTAGCGGTCCAGCGCCCCGGTGAACATGTTCATCTGGTCGACGAAGTACAGGCTATCGGTGCCGGCGATCGGATTGTCATAGGCAAATGACGGCGCACGGCGCACGCGGCGCTGGCCTGGGAAGTAGATCCAGGAGTCCTGTGGTTTATCCAGGTAACCGTGCACCAGGTACATCTCGCCCGCGCGCGATGCTGGGGACAACACGTCGTAGAGCATCTTGGCTTCAAAGTCGCCGGTATCGGCCGGGCTCTTCACCGCCGGGTCGTTGTAGGGGTAATACTCGTGGGCCCACTGCTTAAGCTCGGTCAGCGCCCCACCCTTCTCGCGCATCAGCATCGATACCTGGGCGCGACGGCCCATGCCCATGTAGCGCAGCTTGTAGTTCCACATCACTTCGATGCCGTTCTGCGGCACTGGGAATGGAATCGAGGCGCCGGCAGCCTGCTCCAAACTCCAGCCATCACTGCCGATCTTGCTCTGGGCGGCGAACTCTTTGGTGCGCTGGGCGACTTCGGTCGGGAAGGTACAGCTACGGTGCGTCGGGTAGACGTCCAGGCGGTAGCCCGGGTAAGTCTTGATCAGCGCCACCTGGCCAGCCGGCAGCTGCGCCTGGTATTGCGCGAGATTTTTCGCATCGATGGAATACAGCGGCTTGTCGGCGCCGTAGGGGTCGCCGTGGCCCGGCTGCCAGCCGCTCGGAGCCTGGGTCAAACCGCCGTCCCAAGCCGGGATGCTGCCGTTGGCATTGGCAGCTTTCTCTGCGCCGAACGGGGTCAGCTCGTTACCGAGCTTGGCCAGGTCGGCCGAGGTCGCCGCCTGGGCGCTGGAAACACTAAACAACGCCACCAGGGCGCTGCACAGCAGGGTCTTGTTGAAATCAATACTCATGTATTGCTCTCCCATTGGAATTATTGTGCAGGAGCGCTGC
Source organism: Pseudomonas spirodelae (assembly GCF_034653255.1). Taxonomy (NCBI): domain Bacteria; kingdom Pseudomonadati; phylum Pseudomonadota; class Gammaproteobacteria; order Pseudomonadales; family Pseudomonadaceae; genus Pseudomonas; species Pseudomonas spirodelae. The sequence continues at coordinate 25,940 of NZ_JAYEET010000045.1, forward strand.
GCCGCTGTGCGGCGCAGCGGTATAGGGATCAGGCGTAGGCCGGCTTTCCGGCAGCCTGGCTGGCGCACCAGCCGAAACCCAGCGCAGAGCCCAGGTAGACCGCCGCCAGGCCCCAGCCAAGCGGGTTCATCGCCCCGGCCAGCAGCGCCTGAACGACGAGACCGGTGCACACCAAGTCGCAGCCGACCATCAACAGCGAGTCGCGCCGGGGCAGGTCTTCGAGACTGTGGATAAACCAGAAGCCCAAGCCAACCGCCAAATAGGTAGCGCCAAGCAGGCGGCCAAGCAGCATGCCGTCAACCCCCAGCGGCAGACCCAGCCAACGGAAGATCAGACTCGGATCAACCAGCAGTAGCAACGCGACAGCTACGGTCAGCAGGCACTTGGGTTTGATGAAGATGGTGATGTTCATGACTTGGCTCCTTGTTGACGCAGGTAACAGGTAAGGGACTGGCGCTCTTCAGCCTTGCGCAAGCCACCGAAGGCCATAGCAGTGCCGGGAAGGAACGTCATGGGGCCCGCGAGGAAGGCATCGAGCTTTTCCGCATCCCAGGTAAAGCCGGCCTGCTGCAGGGTGGGCGTGTAGCCGAAGCCCGCAGCGGAACCGACCTTACGGCCGAACACACCACCGAGCTGTGGCCCGACCTTGTGCTCACTGAGCGAATGGCAGGCGCTGCAGCGGGTTTCGAAAATCTTCTGGCCAGCCACCGGGTCGCAGCTCTCAGCGGCCTGTGCGGACAGATTGATCACGCCCAGCAAGCCGAGAGCGGTCAGCAAATGAGTGAAGTTGTGCAGCTTCATCCGAGCAGCTCCTTGGCGCGCAGGGCCGCCCTAGTGCCGGCTCCGATGGCGCCGTCAATGCTCCCGCGCCAGCCCTCGCCATGGTCGCCCTGGCCAAAGAGAATGCGGCCACGATCCTTCTGGAAGTGCGCGTAGTACTTCTCGAACCACTCAGGTTTGTAGGTGGCGTAAGTACCCAGGCTGTAAGGATCCAGGGTCCACTCGTAGCCATAGGTGCCCTCGACCTGGATGCCCGGGAAGAGCGGTTCCAGAATCGCTTGAACAGCCTGGGTGTCGTAGATATCGATCTTGCTCGGGTCGTTGCCGAAGGCGACGAAAAGGGTGTGGTCGTCGCTTACGTAGTGCGCCATCACCAGGCTCACCGGGTAGCTGGACTCGGCCATGGCGTTGATCTTCGCCATCTTGGTAAAGCCGCCCTTGGCCTTGATATAGAACTTGATCCCAGCACCGCTGTGCTTCTGCTTGCCGGCTTCGATCAGGGCAGGATCCAGCGCCGGGGAAAACTCGACGTTGGGCAGCACGTTCATCGGCAACGCGATGATCACGCTAGCGGCCACTATCTTCTCGCCACTCTGGGTGGTGATCACCGTGTGATCGCCCTTGTCCTCGATCTTCTTCACTGGGGTCGACAGGCGCACTTGCGGCTTGCCGTCCTCAATCATCTTATTGATCAGGCCGATGGTGCCGTCCTTGAGCTTGTAACGTACAACAGCATCGTTGAAACCCTGCAGGTTCCAGCCTGCCAGCGCCCACCAACGCAGCATATCGACGTAGGAGGTCTGGTCCAGCGGGGCATGCGACGTCGCGCTGACAAAGCTGTCGACCGCCACCCGCTGAACCGGATCGAGCTTAAGCTCATCCAGGCGTTGCTTGGCAGTGCGCTTGTCACGCTGGATGATTTCTTTCCAGGTGTGCTGCGCGTCATAGGGGCGGTCCCAGACCTGGCGCGCTTCGCTATAGAAGGCATCGAAGGCTGCCAGCAGCGGCAGCAACTGCTCGCCGGCCAGCTTGTGGGTCGTGTTACCGACCTTGACCACATACTCTTCGTTGGTCAGCGCCGCGCTGCTGACTGGAGTTTCTTGCAGCTCCAGACCGTAGCGTTCTTTCTCGGCCCAGACGAAGGGCTGCGCTTGGTGAATCCAAGTGCCGCCCATTTCGACCTTGTGGCCGTCAAACTCGGAGGTGAAGGTACGCCCGCCCAGGCGATTACGGGCTTCCAACAACAGGGTCTTGTAGCCATTCTTGCGGCTGTCGCGCGCAGCCGTGACACCGGCGAAGCCACCGCCGATCACCACTACGTCATAGTCGCAACCCGCCGTCTTGCAGCTATCGCCCGTCGCAGCCGTGGCATGGGTCATAACCCCTACCCCAGCGACGGCAACCGCACCCACTCCGGCGCCACGCAAAAAATTGCGGCGGCTGACGCCCTTGGCGCCGTCCTCATGCTCGGCCATTAGCCCACACCTCATCTTTTTGTCGTTATCGATGGCGGGCATACAGCACAGCTAAAAAAATCCCGACCGCGCCAGACGATGCCGGCCGGGAAAGGTCATGCCCACCTTGGGGACAGAAACTAACAGTGGCGGTACGGGAGGGCTTGCCAGCGCACGTCAATGTCGTTGACATCTGACGTCAGCCAGGCAAAAAACTAGGTGTGATTAGCCTTGGCTTGCAGGCGGTATTGCTGCGGGGAGACGTGGGTCCAGCGGCGGAAGGCGCGGCTGAATGAACTGCATTCGGCATAGCCAAGCAACAAGGCAATGTCGGTGAGACTGTATTCGTCCTGCGCCACATAGGCCTCGGCCAGTGAACGACGCACCTCCTCGACCAGCAGGCGGAACTCCACCTGGTACTCGGCCAAGCGTCGCTGCAGAGTGCGCGGCCCCATGCCCATGCTCTGCGCCACCATTTCCAGGCTGGCCCCGCCACTGCTCAGGCTGCTGGCAATATGCCGGGTCAGCTGGGTGAGCAGATCATTGGCCGACGCCCTGACCTGCCGCTGCTGTTCGAGAAAGGGTTCCAGGGCCTGGAACAGACGCGGGTCGGCGGTGCGTACCGGCATGTCCAACAGGGCCCGCGGAAAATACAGACGATTATCTGGCTGTTTGAAGTGCAGCGGGCACGCCAGCACCTCACGGTGCAGCGACAGATCAGCCGGCGTCTCATGCTCAAAGTCGAGCCGTTCCGGGGTCAATTGCGGGTTCTGGCTGATCTCCCGCAACAGGCTGAGGAAAAAGCCAATGGTGAACTCGGAGTCCTGGCGTCGCCGCACTATGGTCGGATCGGTAACCTGATACGACAAAACCACCTGCCGCTCGCCGATCTCTACATCCACCCGGATAGCCTGGGAAAACACCACGACGAAATGGCTCAAGCAGCGCAGTGCCAAGAGCATGGTTGGCGCACTGCGTACTGCTTGACCATATGTGCCAAGGGTGGTGCTAACGGTCTGTATACCGATGCGCAGACCGATCGACGCATCCACCCGACGCCCGAGAATCTCCCAGAACTCGGCATACTTCGCCGCGGGAATCTCCACATCGGGGGCATGTAGAATCCGCTCGTCCAGGCCGGCCTCGGCCAAGAACGGGGCGAACAGCTCTGCATTCAAGCGGAAGAAGCTTTCGGCAAAGATGGTATGGGTAGCGGATGTGGGCATGCTGGGCAACGCCGAACGGCGCCCCTTTCAGGGCAGGTGGTTCTTACGTGACTCACGGGCCCTATCCCTATGACATGGCCGAACCAGAAGTCATCCTAAATGCCAGGATACATTTTGCAAAGGTTTTACGAACAGCAATCCACCCGCTTCTGTCCGGTTCTGAAAAAGATGGATTTTGCATAGACGACGGCACCGCTCAATGGCTTATTTCGGCTGTATCCAGCGGCCTAGAAGCAGAAAACCATCGGAGCAATTATCTGCCGAGGGTTTTCTCTCCTTAGTAAGACAAGCCTCTCAGTTCAATCCATCAACACTTTTTCTAGACGGCATCAGACCCAAGGGCGAGCCGGAGCCTTTTATTTGCACAACGGCTAGAACTGCGCAGCGTCCAGCAGGTACAGGCTTTCGCTACCGGCTTTAACCGAAGCAGTCAGCGAGTGGATACGGGGCAGCAGGCGAGCGAAGAAGAAGCGCGCGGTGCCCAGTTTGCTCACGTAGAACTCGTCCTGATCCTGCTTGGCCAGGGCGGTGCGCGCCATCAGTGCCCACATATAGGCGTAGGCGGTGTAGCCGAATACCTGCAGGTACTCGACCGAGGCGGCGCCAACTTCGTTGGGGTTGGCCTTGGCCCGCTCCAGCAGATCGGCAGTCATCAGCTCCAGGTTGGCGATGGCGCCTTTTAGCGGCTCGATAAACTCGGCCAGGCTGCTGTCGGCGGAATCGGTAAAGGCTTTGATCTCTTCGGCGAAGTGCTTGTAGAACGCACCGCCGCTGCCGACCACTTTACGGCCGACCAGATCGAGGGCCTGGATACCGTTGGTACCCTCATAGATCTGGGTGATACGGCAGTCGCGGATCAGCTGCTCCTGGCCCCACTCGCGGATATAGCCGTGGCCGCCGAAGATCTGCTGGCCATGGGTGGTGGTTTCCAGCGCCATATCGGTGAGGAAGGCCTTGGCCACCGGCGTCAGCAAAGCAACCAGCTCTTCCGCGCGCTTGCGGGTGGCGGCGTCTTCGCTGAACTTGGCGGTGTCGAGCTGCATGGCCACGTAGCTGGAGAAGGCACGGCCGCCTTCGTTCAGCGCTTTCATGGTCAGCAGCATGCGACGCACGTCCGGGTGCACGATGATCGGGTCAGCAGCTTTGTCTTTAGCCACCGGGCCGGTCGGCGCGCGGCTCTGGATACGGTCGCGGGCGTATTCCACGGCGTTCTGGTAGCTGCGTTCGCCCAGGGACAAGCCCTGAATGCCAACGCCCAGACGCTCGTAGTTCATCATGGTGAACATCGCGGCGAGGCCCTTGTTCGGCGCATCGACGATCCAGCCAGTGGCGCCGTCGAAGTTCATTACGCAGGTGGCCGAAGCCTTGATGCCCATCTTGTGCTCGATCGAGCCGCAGGACAGGCTGTTCTGCTCGCCCAGGGAACCGTCGGCGTTGACCATAAACTTCGGCACTAGGAACAGCGAGATGCCTTTCGGGCCCGCTGGGGCGTCCGGCAGCTTGGCCAGTACCAGATGGATGATGTTCTCGGTCAGGTCGTGCTCACCGCCGGTGATAAAGATCTTGGTGCCGGAAATCTTGAAGCTGCCATCAGCCTGCGGCTCGGCCTTGGTGCGGATAATGCCCAGGTCGGTGCCGGCATGCGGTTCGGTCAGGCACATGGAGCCCGCCCAGACGCCGGAATACATGTTCGGCAGGTATTTTTCTTTCAGCTCTTCGCTGGCGTGGGCATTGATCGACAGGCAGGCACCAGCGGTCAGCATCGGGTACAGGCCGAACGACAGGTTGGCCGAGTTGACCATTTCCTCGACCTGGGCCGAGATCGCCTTGGGCATGCCCATGCCGCCGAATACCGGATCACCACCAACACCAACCCAGCCGCCTTCGGCGTAGGTTTTGTAGGCATCCGGGAAGCCCGCTGGGGTTTTCACCGAGCCATTGGCCCAGGAGCAACCTTCTTCGTCGCCGCTGCGGTTCAGCGGGGCGATCACGCCGCCGGTGACCTTGCCGGCTTCTTCGAGAATGGCCGCTGCAGTGTCTTCATCAACCACTTCAGCCAGGGCCGGCAACTGGGCCCACAGCTTGGAAACTTCAAACACTTCATTGAGCACGAAGCGCATATCGCGCAGGGGAGCTTTGTAGTCAGCCATTTGGGGTCTCTCGAATAGTGTCAGGGCATGCCCGGATGGTAAAAATTCAGTGTTGCCGGGCGGCCGCAGCGGGCCACAGCGGCACGCCACAAGCATCATCGCCTGGCTGTTTGAGTACAGCGGCCAAGGCGCCCAGGGCCATGGCATTGACCAACGCCTGTTTCTGCCCGGCGGGCAAGCCACAGTCCGCGCTCCAGTTCGGCACGCAATTCAACCAGGCCAGCAGCCCTTGCACGCAGGCTCGCAGCAAAGTCGTGGGCGCGCGAACGCCGAGCGCCTGCACGTGCAACAGCAACTTGTCTTCATAGCTGCTGCGCAGTTGCCGAATCTGCTGCTGGTGCGCCGGCGACAGACAGCGCAACTCCTGTTCGGCCATCCGCGCATGCAGCCGGCAGCGCTCATGTAGGGCGATATGGCTCTGCAGCAGGGCCTGCAAGCGCTGCATGGGCGTACCCGTCTCACTCAGTTCGACCAGCTCGTGAAGGTCCTCATAGAACTCCTCAAGCAACTCGAACAGCAGCTGCTCCTTGCTAACGAAGTGGTGGTACAGCGAGCCCGCTGTGATCCCTACATGCAGGGCCAACTCGCGCATACCGACCTGGGCAAAACCGCGCTCGGCGAACAGCTCCAGCGCCTTGCCGCGGATCTGCTCAATACGCGAGGGCGCCGCCGCAATGGGTTCTACGCCCAGCGCAGCGGCCGGCTGCGGCAGGTTGCTAGCCATACTGATAGCCCTGCGCAACCCGGCCATCAGTCATAGCGATAAAAGCCATGGCTGCTCTTGCGTCCCAGGCGCCCCGCCGCCACCTGTGCGTTGAACTCCCCAGGACAGCGCAGCGCTGCTGCCGAGCCTTATTCAGTTGACGGACGAGGCTGCTGCCGATGCCGACTACGGCCTTGAGCAACACGGCCGCGAAAATATCCACCAGCAGCACCTACAGCCCGGCCACGGCGTACACCTGAGCGATGCCACTGCCCATAATTCCGCCGCCGATCACGTCGGCGCGCTGAATGCTCATTGTCATCAGGCTGGCCTCTCAGACACGCTCGAAAACGACGGCGATACCCTGGCCGCCGCCGATGCACATGGTCGCCAGGGCATAGCGGCCCTGAATGCGGTGCAACTCGTGGATGGCCTTGGTGGCGATGATCGCGCCGCTGGCACCCACCGGGTGGCCGAGGGAAATGCCCGAGCCATTGGGGTTGACCTTGGCCGGGTCGAAGTCCAGCTCGCTCGCTACGGCACAAGCCTGGGCGGCGAAGGCTTCGTTGGACTCGATAACATCCAGGTCGGCCACGCTCAGGCCGGCACGTTGCAGGGCCAGGCGGGTAGCTGGAATCGGCCCCAGGCCCATCAGTTCAGGGTCGACCCCGGCATGCGCATAACTCACCAGACGGGCCAGCGGGCGAAGGTTGTCGCTTTTGACCGCCGCTCCGCTGGCCATCAGCAGCGCGGCAGCGCCGTCATTAAGCCCCGAAGCATTGCCGGCGGTGACAGTGCCACCCGCCTTGAACGCAGTCTTCATCGCCGCCAGTTGTTCCAGCGAAGTCTCGCCGCGCACATGCTCGTCCACCTCAAACAACTGCACACCTTTGCGGGTTTTCACCTCTACCGGCACGATCTGCCCGGCGAAGCGCCCCTCGGCAATGGCGCGGGCGGCGCGCTGCTGGCTTTGCAGGGCAAGGGCGTCCTGAGCTTCGCGGCTGATACCGAGGCGCTCGGCAATGTTCTCCGCAGTGATGCCCATATGAATGCGATGGAAGGGGTCATGCAGGATGCCGAGCATGTAGTCGACGGCCTGCATATCACCCATCCGCCCGCCCCAGCGCGCCCCGGGCAACAGGTAGGCACCACGACTCATAGACTCGGCGCCGGCACCAATGGCGATATCGCAATCGCCCAACAGCAGGCTCTGCGCCGCCGAAACAATAGCCTGCAGGCCAGAGCCACACAGGCGATTGACGTTGAAGGCCGGGGTTTCCTTGGGAATCCCGGCCTGCATGGCCGCCACCCGGCCGAGATAGGCATCGCGCGCCTCGGTGGGTATCACATTGCCCATCACCACATGACCAACTCGCTCGGCGGCGCAACCACTGCGCTGTAAAGCTGCGCTGACCGCTGTGGTGGCCAGCTGCGACAGCGGCACTTCCTTGAGCGCGCCACCAAAGGAGCCGATTGCAGTTCGGACAGCGCTGACGATATAGACTTCAGGGGTAGACATAGATATCTCCGCGGGCATGAACCGGCAACTAACAGGGATTTAGCTCACTGCGATGCCAGTAAAGCGCGCAGCGATTACACTGCGGCGCAGTCTAGAGATGGCCAACGCCACTACCTATGCCGAAAATGACCGGCTTGCCTGATGTTTTTTGCCACTTCAGGCGGCCAATTAGCCATGAGCGAGGGCCATGCAAGAGAAAGACTCGGTAGCCGTTTATTTTGTCCAGACGGCACTGCATGGCCTGCACCCGCAACGGGTGGCCGCTGTGCTGGCCGAAGCCGGCATTGATCCGCAGCTGCTCGGCGATAGCAAGGTCCGGGTAGCGGCCAGCGCCTTCGCCAAGCTCTGGCTGGCCGTGGCCCACGAGCTGGATGACGAGTTTCTCGGTCTCGATTCCCACGGCATGCCTAAGGGCAGCTTTGCGCTGATCTGCCGGGGGGTGATCCAGTGCTCCAGCATCGGTCAGGCACTCAAGCAGTGCCTGAGCAGCCTCGGCCTGTTCCTGCGCGACATACGTGGCAACCTGAGCGTACGCGGCAAGCAGGCGATCATCCGCCTGGACAATCGCCAGCCAGACGGGCTCACCAGCAGCGCCGCCGAGGAAACCTACCTGACCATAGTGCTCGGCCTGCTGTGCTGGCTGGCCGGGCGGCGCATCCCCGTCGACCGTTCGCAATTCGCCCACCCGCGCCCGCCCCACGGCGACGACCACCTGTTCTGGGGTCCGAACCTGACCTTCGAAGCCAACTATAGCGAGATAGCGTTCGACGCCAGCTACCTGAACCTGCCTCTGGTGCAGGACCAGATCACACTCAAGCAGTTTCTGCGCACCTCACCGCAATGGCTGATCGTGCGCTTTATCAATCGCCAGGGCCTGAGCAGCCAGGTTTTCAAGCAATTGCGCGATTGCCGTTACGAATACTGGCCGACACTCGCCGACATGGCCGCAGCGCGCAGCCTAAGCGTCGCCAGCTTACGTCGCCAGTTGCAGCGTGAAGGCTTCTCCTTCCAGGAACTAAAGGATGAGGTGCGCCGCAGCATCGCCTTCGAGCGCCTGCGTAATACGGACCTGAGCATCGGGGAGATTGCCGAACAGGCTGGGTTTCAGGAGGCCAGCGCCTTTCACCGAGCGTTCAAGCAGTGGACCGGGGAAAGCCCTGGTCACTACAGGACCAAGTGGCAAGACAAGGGATAACAGACTGTTCCAACCCATCAAGCTTCGCACAGACGGTGTTTGAATAGTCCTGGGTTCTCTAACGACTTCCAAGCCTCAAACCGGGGTCCGCCAGGAGGTGCCGTCGCGCGTCATTGCGGGCATGCCTGGGGTGTCAGATTCCATGCTGGAGGCATTGCGGGGCGACTTCGTGCGCAGTCTGGTGAGCGTCGATTCTGAGCAAGCGGGAGACCGGCTCCCTGATCCGCTATCGGTTCAGCTCGTAGGCGCACATCTTGACTGTCGTGGCCAGGTCAGCGACTCGATGGCGCCGCAGCCAGCAATCGTGAGCAGCTGGGCGCCGAGGGCGATCAGCTGTTCGCTCGACACGCCGCGTGCCTCGTTGCCGCACGAGTAATAGGGCCAGATTTATTTTCCGTACTCGAAACGTCCGCTTTTGGCCGGTTGTTGCCTGTCGCGACCGGCAGCAATGGCTGTTCTCTGCCAGCATGCCGATCAAATCCAATGCAAATGACTGGTCAGGTCGAATGCAAGTGGGTGGGCAAGTCTGTGCAATTACCCAGAGTGTGGCTGCGTCGTAGAGCTCGATGGCTTTGGTGTCACCGCGAAAGCCAAGCAAACAGTTGGGCTCATTGCAGTTTGTCGTGGGGTAAAGCTAGGTTTGGATTGTTTGATCAGCCGATCCTTCATGCTGCGTTGATCGGCGTTACCTGGCTTGGATAGCGGGCTCTTTCGGTAGGTAGGCCCTTCAGTTGCGCAGACCCAGCGCTATAGGTGGTTGGGAGCGACCTATACTTAGGTTGAGTGAAACGGTACCCAAAACGGTACTCAAATTTATTTTTTTATGGCTAGTAAAGAAAAGGCCAGCTCGAAGGCTGGCCTAACTCTTTGTTTTTTATGGTGGGCCCACACGGACTCGAACCGTGGACCAAAGGATTATGAGTCCTCTGCTCTAACCAACTGAGCTATGGGCCCTCAGAGGCGGGCGGATTATACCGGTGCCTTCGCGGTAGCGCCAACCGAATGGCCTGGAGTGAGGCAGTTTTGTACGAAGGCGTCAGCTTGGATGGGCAGCTAATAGCAAAAATAGAGATATCTGCCGGCAACGGCAAGCCTGAGGACACAAGCAGTCAGATGAACGCAATTAAGCAGTGAGCCGAACAGGTTCGCTAATCGGCTCACCGGTTAGCAAATTCATGAATGCCCCAGGCTCTGGCTGCAGCGCAGCTAGTCGCACTTCAGCCGGCAAGCTGAACCGAGTGCTTAACCGCCACCTATATCCGTACGTACCCCGCAAACAAAAAGCTGCGCACTGCGCGGCTTTTACCTTTCCGCCTATAAACGCTGAGCCGAGTTCCCGCTCAGCTGTTCTGCTGCGCCACATAGTCCCGGAACGCCTGCAGCGGCAGCGGTTTACTGAACAGGTAACCTTGGAACTGCGTGCAGCCGTTGCTGAGCAAAAATTGCTGCTGCGCTTCGCTCTCTACGCCTTCGGCGATCACAGTCATGCCCAGGCTTTGCCCCAAGCCGATAACCGTACGCACGATGGTTTCGCTGCTGCTGTCGGTGAGTACGTCGCAGATAAACGAGCGGTCTATTTTCAGGGTATCGAGGGGCAGGCGTTTGAGGTGGCTGAGGGAGGAAAATCCGGTGCCGAAGTCGTCCAGCGAGAAGCGCACGCCACGTTCGGCCAGGGCGCTCATTTTGTGTTGCAGGTCTTCAAGGTCTTGCACGATCAGGGTTTCGGTTATTTCCAGATCGAGCCGCCGCGCATCAATGCCATGCTCGGCGAGCAGCGCGAGGGTGTCCGCGACAAAGCTGGCCTGACGAAACTGCTTTTGGCTGATATTGACCGCGAGGCCGATGCCTGCGAATAGCGGCTCGTCGTTCCAGCAGCGCAGTTGCCTAACGGCTTGCTCAAGCACCCACTGACCAATCGGGATAATCATCCCGGTTTGCTCGGCATGACCAATAAACTCGGCCGGGGCTACGAGCCCACGCTGCGGGTGCTGCCAGCGGATCAACACTTCGGCACCGATGACCTGGCCCGTACGGTTGAGCTGAGGCTGGTAATGCAGCACGAATTGCTGCTCACGCAGCGCCACGTGCAAATCGCGGTCAAGTATTGAGCGCTCGACGGCATCGCTCTGCAGAATATGTAGCAGCACAAACAACATCAGCATGGCCACGATGCTCTGCACCCAAGAGCCAGTCACGCGCACCTCATCCGGCAGGTTGTAAGCGCTTGATGGGGCCCAGGATGATGAGGCCAGCGCGGTGAACAGCCCGAGACACAGCAACGCAACGCCGTAGCGTAACCAGATCGGCTCATCCCGGAACGCCATCAGCGCGGCCACCGCAATGGGCAGCAGGTACAGATGCGTGGCCCGTGGCGCCGCTGTGGTGTTGGGGTCCAGCAGCAGGGTCATGCCGACAATCACCAAGATAATCACGCCAAACAGCAGCAGGTTGGCCAGGCGCACTTGATTGCGCAGGGTCAGGATAAATACACCCAGCCCACAGAGGATCAGCAGCAGGTCCATCAAGACGATGCCCCAGCCCCCCTGCAGGGTGAAAAAGACGCCCCATAAACTGCCTACAAGCACCAGCACCAGACTGGCGAGCATGCGCATACGCCGCTCACGGCGCTGACCGATCAAGAGCAGATCAGGCGAATACCAGAGTTTGGCGACCTGTTTGGCAAAGGACGAAAGAATGGTCATGAAGAATCCCTGATTGACCTATTGATTCGTGAACCGCGCCTTGGCGCACTGAGTTTTCAGCGCGGCGCTGGGGGTTACCGAGTGAGTGTAGTCGCCGCTGTGGGCGCCCTGCACGGCTGCAGGCCCAGCTCAGAACTCGCTGAGGCGAACACTAGGCATTGCGCGGCCGACCAACTGGTTTCGGCCCTGTGCCTTACCGCGATACAGGCGCTGGTCGGCACAATGGTAAAGCTGCTCGGCGGTTTGGCCGTCGCTGGGCCATTCGGCCATGCCAAAGGTCACCGTCAGCACGATCTGCTTGTCGCCGTAAGTCAGCGGCTTACTGGCGATTTGTTCGCGCAGCATTTCCACCAAGGGCTCGGCCGCACTGTGCCCGGTATTGCGCAGCAATAGGCCAAACTCCTCACCACCCAGGCGGCCTAGGGTGTCGGTGTTGCGTAGGCGCTGGCTGAGGCTGTTGCAGATATGCTGCAGGGCCTGGTCGCCGGCAGCGTGACCGTATTGATCGTTGACCCGCTTGAAGTGGTCAACATCCAGGATCACCAGCACTAACTTGGCCTGGCTGCGCTGGGCCTCTCGTACGCTCTGCTCCAGGCTCTGCTGAAAACTGCCCCGATTAGCCACGCCCGTCAGGGCGTCAGTACGCGCCATGAGCTGCAACTGCTTATAAGCAAAGGCACGGCGGGCTTCGTAGAGGTGCACAAAGACCATAAGCAACACACCACACAACAGCGCATTACCCAGGTCGATCAACCCCTCGGCATCTAGACGCACGGGATAGGTGTTGAGGTAGAGCAGGCAGGCGGCGAGCACAAAGGGCAGCGCCAGCATGCTGCCGCGCTTACGCCCGAGCAGCAGGTAGGACATGACGGGGATGATGTAGACCCAGACAAATGCGGTCTTGGAGGCATTGGGGATAACGATGATGTACAGCATAAAACTGAAGGTCGGCAGCAGGTAAAGGTAGATCCAAGGCAACAGGTTGCGTGCCCTGACAATGCCCCATACACCCCACAACAGCGCCACGCAGAAGATCAGCTCAATGCTCGCGAACAGGTAATTGCCGGCCATAAACTGCAACGCGCAGAACACCCCGAGGGTCAGCCCGGTGCAGGCATAGATCATCCGAATTAACGAACGACGGCCGAGATACTGCAGGTCGTCGACTGCAACGTTGTTATCACCGTCCATGTTGGCGCTCGACTTAAAGGGCATAACTTGCCACTTCATAGATGCTTGGTAACCTGCACTTTGCCTGAAAACCTAACCGATTAGCCAGGCTAGCAACAGCGCTCGCTCGCCGGGGCACAACAATCAGCGTGCTCACGCCCTACACCAGGCACTGATGCGTCAGGTATGCAGCGCGGCATCAGCCCTGCCCCACACATTCGGCGTCCACCTGCACAGCCAGCGCAGGGCTTACCCTCGCGTTAAACCGGCTCCAGCAGGCGCTTTAATGAAGTATCAAGGCCAGCCGCTCAGGCACGCGCTGCGAGCAGGGGCGGCATCGGGCAATCAAGAATATCGGCCACAGCGCGCAGCAACTCGGCCTCAGCGGCATTGATCTGGCCGTCATGTTCGATGCAGCGCGCCATGGCCTTGAGCAACTGCGGCGTCTGCAACGGCCGCAGCAGGCTTAAACGCCGCAGTGCATGCTCTAGCGCCAACAAACCACTGGCATCGGCCGCTAGCAGTTGGCCAACACTGAACGGTAGTTCGCTGTCCGCCTGGTTGAAGGCGCGTTGCGCGGCCGCCTCATCCACGCCACCCGCACGGGCCAGCAGTGACAACACCACGCGCACTTCAGTGGCCAACTCCGGCAGCGCGTAGCGGCTGGCTTGTGCGCGAACGCCTTCGACATTGCGCTCGACAATGCGCAGCAAGGTCCATTCCAGTAGAGCAACCCGGCCATCGGCGCGAATCAGCAGCGCCAGGTTGGCCTTAAGTGCGGCGAACTGATCGACAGCCAATTGCTTGAGCGCCGGCATGGCCAAGTCCAACAGGGGCAAGCGCATGCCCGCGGGCAACTGACGTAGCGGCGAGCGCACGCATTCAAGCTGCGTCGCCACTTCGGCGCTGATACGCGGCTGCAGCAGGGCCAACTGCTGCGCCGATTGCGCCTCAGCCGGGTCGAGCAATAGACCGTAGAGCAACGCCTCGGCGCCATTGCAGCTGTGCGCCGCCGCACTCAAGACCTCATCCAGCTGCGCCAGTGAGCGACGCGCAACGACAAGGTGCAGCGCCTGCGGATCACCAATGGCGCCAATTGCCTCACTCGCCGAGGCTGAGCTTAAACCCGGCACAAAGGCACTCGCACCAGACACGCGGGCGGGTGAATCACTGCCCGCTGCGGCCGGAGCTGCAGCGCTGAGCGCCGGCAGCTGCGGGTAACGGCCATCCCAGCCGGGAGTAATCCGGCGAATGCGCTGATCGAGCGGTGGATGGGTGGCCAGCATGCCTTCCAATGCCTGACTGATGCCGGCGGCAAAGTACATATGGCTGAACTCGGCAGCATGCCCGGCCTGCAGTTGTGAGCCGTAGAGGTTGCCGCCGATTTTCTTCAAAGCCCCGGCGATGCTCTCCGGATTGCGGGTATATTGCACCGCCGAAGCATCGGCAAGAAATTCGCGCTGGCGGCTCACCGCCGCTTTGATCAGGTTGCCGAAAAAGGTCCCGGCATAGCCCAACACCCACAGCGTGACACCGATGGCGAGCACCACCGCCACCGAATTATCGCGACTGGAGCGACGACCGCGACCGCTGCTGCGCAGTAGAAACCCACCGATCAGCCCCAGCAGCAGAATGCCATGCAGCACTGACACCAGGCGGGTATTGAGGCGCATATCGCCGTGGAAGATATGACTGAATTCATGGGCAATCACGCCCTGCAATTCATCGCGGCTGAGCTGGCAGATCGCCCCTCGGGTTATCCCAATCACCGCATCCTGCGGCGTCAGGCCGGCGGCAAACGCGTTGATCCCGACATCATCGAGCACATACACCGGCGGCACCGAGGTGCCCGAGGCCAGAGCCATTTCCTCGACCACATTGAGTAGCCGGCGCTCTTCGAGGCTCTGTGGCGACAGGTTGATCAAGCGCCCACCCAGACGCTCGGCAATCGCCTGCCCGCCTCGGCTCAGTTGCAGCTGCTTGTACAGGCTGCCCAGCAACACCACACCGACAACCGCCAGCGCCACGCCGCCTACCAATGGCCAACTGGGCAGTAGGCTGCCCGGGCCATCAAGCAGACCCAGGGAATTCTGGTCGTTGCCGAATAACTGCCAGATTGCCCCTAACGCCAGGCTGGTCAGGGTGATTAAACTCAGAACCGCCAGCACCATCAGCATCAATAAACGCCCGCTGTGACGCCGGGCGCGATCCTGCTGCTCGAAGAAATTCATCCCAGTGCGCCCTTAGTTCAGAACGACACCTTCGGCGCGTCTTGAATCGCGGCGCTGTCGGCGAATTCCAGCAGGCTGGCGTCTTGCGCGTGACCGAAACTGGCAGCCAGTAACACCGGCGGGAAAGACTGTTTGTAGCTGTTGTAGGCCATCACCGCGTCGTTAAAGGCCTGGCGAGCGAAGGCCACCTTGTTCTCGGTGCTGCTCAACTCTTCACTGAGCTGCTGCATATTCGCCGAGGCCTTGAGGTCCGGGTAGGCCTCAAGCGTGACATTCAAACGGCCAAGAGCACTGTTCAACAGCCCTTCTGCGCCGCTCAGTTGTGCCATGCCCTGAGCATTGCCGGGTTGCGCCGCGGCGGCCTTAAGCCCGGTTACCGCGTTGTTACGCGCAGCAATCACCGCCTCCAGGGTTTCCCGCTCATGGGCCATATAGCCCTTGGCGGTTTCCACCAGGTTAGGGATCAGGTCATAGCGGCGCTTGAGCTGCACCTCGATCTGCGCAAAGGCATTCTGAAAGCGGTTACGCAGCTTCACTAATTGGTTGTAGATACCAATCACGAAAAAAATCAGCGCGGCGGCAACCGTCAGGAAAATCAGCGTGGCAGTGGACATGGGGCAATCCTTATCGCATGCGAGGGAGCTGCCGATGGTAGCGGAAAAGCGCTGCAGCGAATGCTCGCCGGCGCAAAACTGCAGGCCCTAAAGCGCCTGCGGGCAACTCCACGCGTCCTGACGCTTGGCTTATGCGGTGTCATCCAGATACCGCATGGTGGAAAAAACTCTTGGAAAAATAGACCGACCGGTCTATATATTTAACCTATGAAAAAGACCTCGACCCGCGACAAGCTGATTCACGCCATGGCCGACGCCCTGCAACGCAAGGGGCTGCATGGTGTGGGCCTGAGCGAGCTACTGGAAATTGCCGGCGCGCCCAAGGGCAGCCTTTATCACCATTTCCCTGGCGGTAAAAGCGAGCTCGCGGTGGCGGCTATCGACCATATCAGCCGGCATATCGACAGCCTCTTCAGCCAGCTTTTTACCCAGCAGCCGGACCCGCTCAAGGCGCTGCACAACTGGTTGCAAGGCGCACTGCAGCAGCTGGAGAACAGCCAGTTCGAACGCGGTTGCCCGCTGGCCACCATAGCCCTGGAAAGCGGCCCGGAAGATCTGGAGATTCGCGCCGCCCTGCAGCGCAGTTTTAGCGCCGTGCGCCAAACGTTGAGTGCGCAACTGCATGCCTACGGCTACCCCAGCGAACAGGCGGATAACCTCGCCGCTCTGTTTGTCGCGCTGTATGAAGGCGGGCTGCTGCAAGCCCGCGTGGCCGGTAGTAGCGAGCCGCTCAAGCGCGCTGCCACTGCCCTG
The DNA here is from genome assembly GCF_034653255.1 of Pseudomonas spirodelae. NCBI lineage: Bacteria > Pseudomonadati > Pseudomonadota > Gammaproteobacteria > Pseudomonadales > Pseudomonadaceae > Pseudomonas > Pseudomonas spirodelae. Next base: position 42,437 of record NZ_JAYEET010000045.1, read on the forward strand.
TTCAACCTGACCCGCGAACAGTTTCCGGGAGGAGTCCGCCCATGAACACCCCAGCCATTCTTAGCGAAAGCGTGCAGCTGCCGGCACTCGACGGTTATCCGCTCACCGCCACGCTGTATCACGCCCCGGAGCCAGTGGCGCAACTTGTAATTGCCGGCGCCACCGGCGTACCTCAGGGTTTCTACCGGCGCTTTGCCGAATATGCCGCGCAGCGCGGCTACAGCACCTTGACCCTGGATTATCGCGGTATCGGTCAATCGAAACCGGACAGCCTGCGCGGCTTTGCCATGGATTATCTGGACTGGGCGCACCTCGACCTGGCAGCGGCTGTCGATCAGCATCGTCATCCACAGCGGCCGCTGTATATGGTCGGCCACTCCTTTGGCGGGCATGCCTTCGGCCTGCTGCCCAACCATGACCAAGTCCAAGGCTTCTACACCTTCGGCACCGGAGCCGGTTGGCACGGCTGGATGCCCAAAGCCGAGCAGCTACGCGTGCTGACCATGTGGCGGCTGATCGGCCCACTACTGACCCGCTACAAGGGCTACCTGGCCTGGAGCAAGCTGGGCATGGGCGAGGATTTGCCGCTGGGCGTATACAAACAGTGGAAGCGCTGGTGCAGCTTCCCACGCTATTTCTTCGAAGACCCGCAGATGCCGGATCTCGCCGAGCGCTTCGCCCAGGTCAGCACGCCGATCATTGCCGCCAACGCCCTGGACGACCTGTGGGCACCGCCTGCCTCGCGCGATGCCTTTATGGCCGCTTACAGCGCCGCGCCCTACCAAGCGCGCACCATCGATTCCGTAGCCAGCATCGGTCCTCTCGGCCATATGGGCTACTTCCGCCCGGCGGCGCAGTCGCTGTGGGATGAAACGCTGAACTGGTTTGCCGAATTACAGGCGCAGCGCCAGGTGGCCTGAACAACCCAGAGCAAAGGAGGTTTCGCTGATGAGCATGATCCCAGCAGGCTTTACCCCACTGTTTCGCAGCAGCCCCTTTCTTGATTTGCTCGGGCCGATCTACAACCAGCGTATGGACACAGGCCTGGTGATCGGCCTGCGCGCCGAGGAGAAACACTGCAATGCCCGAGGCCTGGTGCATGGTGGCGTACTCAGCAGCCTGGCCGATGTGGCCCTGGGCTATAACAGCGCCTTCGCCCAGGAGCCGCCCACGCCAATAGTCACCAGCAGCCTGAGCATCGACTACGCCGGTACCGCCAAGCTCGGCGACTGGATAAGCATCGAAACCGATGTACAAAAGGTCGGCAAAAGCCTGGCGTTTGCCAATTGCTACTTTGTGGTCGAATCAGCGCGCATCGCCCGCGCCAGCGCGGTATTTAGCGTGATCACACGCTAGCGTGCGGCAGTTCAAGAAGGGTTATACGGCTTAGCGAACGCCATAAAAATTGCCTGGAGCAGTTTTTAACATCGCGCAGTAATGCGCCCGAAGGGTGGCTGCCTTGGATGGCAGTCCACAAAAACGTCGGGAGCGTTTTTGCGCGCCAGCCCCGGAGGGGTGAAGCGCATGGATGCGCTGAGCACAAAAAAGAAAACCCCGCGATTGCGGGGCTTTTGCAGACTGTTTGCTGTCATCCTTGATCTGCTTGCCGTCCTGGCAGCTATCCCACGTATCCCTTTTTTTCAATGCGCTTCCTGCGCGACGTCCATGGGCACAGATTAGCCATCGGCCGATGCCAGGCATAGTGGCGATCCGCAGCACAGGATGTAAGCAATGGCTTACATCGCCACAACCAAGCACCTGCTCGGCTTTATTTTGTGACGCAGGTCTTGTTAGACTCGAGGCGTCTTACCAAAACAACAACAGACCCCGTCAACGGCGGTCATTGGGGCCACTTATGCGCTCACTGCTTCTTGTCATCGGCTGCCTGGCAGCCAGCATCAGCCCGCTTGCATTCGCCAATGGGCAAAACCAACTTTCCGATCCCAAAGCCGCCGTACAACTGTTCTGGAACCCGCTTTATGCCCAGGGCGGCACCTCGTTGTATTGCGGCAAAGCCTTTAGCGGGGAAAGCGGCCAGTTCAAAGCCAGCCCGGTTTACAGCAGCAAGCAGCTGAAAAGTGCCCTGCGCTGTGTCACCAACCGCCAGTGCGCGATCATGAATCCGCGCTACGTCTATATGGCGTCTGACCTACACAACCTCTACCCGGCCCTGACCCGCGTCGAGCTGGTGCGGCGTAACGCGCAGTTCGGCGACCTGGACGACAGCGTGCCAAGCAAATTCGATGACATCGGCTGCGACATGAAAACCAGCTTCCAACTGGTAGAACCACGTGACGAAGCCAAGGGCAACGTCGCACGGGCGATCTTCTATATGCACGTCGAGTACGGCCTGCCCATCGTCGGCCAAGTGCAGGTGTACAAGCAGTGGCACCAGATGGACCCACCGGACGCCGACGAAATAGCGCGCAACGACAAGATTGCCGACCTGCAGGGCACACGCAATCGCTTTATCGATAACCCCGAACTGGTCGAGCAGCAGATCAATAACTGATCCGTAGGCGCTCAGCGATTAAGCGCTATACCCAGGCACAAAAAAACCGGCGAACTGGCCGGTTTTTTTGTTATGCCGAAACGCTTAGAACTGCGCAGCATCCAGTAGATACAACGACTCGCTACCGGCTTTAACCGACGCCGTCAGCGAATGAATACGCGGCAGCAGGCGAGCGAAGTAGAAACGCGCGGTGCCCAGCTTGCTGACGTAGAACTCGTCCTGATCCTGCTTGGCCAGCGCGGTGCGTGCCATCAGTGCCCACATGTAGGCATAGGCGGTGTAACCGAACACCTGCAGGTACTCCACCGACGCAGCGCCGACTTCATTCGGGTTGGCCTTGGCGCGTTCCAGCAGGTCAGCGGTCATCAGCTCAAGATTGGCGATGGCCTCTTTCAGCGGGTTAACGAACTCGGCCAGGTTGCTGTCAGCCGAGTCGGTGAAGGCTTTGATCTCTTCGGCGAAGTGCTTGTAGAACGCACCGCCGCTGCCGACCACTTTACGGCCGACCAAGTCGAGCGCCTGAATGCCGTTGGTGCCTTCATAGATTTGGGTGATGCGGCAGTCACGAATCAGCTGCTCCTGGCCCCACTCACGGATAAAGCCGTGGCCGCCGAAGATCTGCTGGCCATGTACGGTGGTTTCCAGCGCCATGTCGGTGAGGAAGGCCTTGGCGACCGGCGTCAGCAAAGCAACCAGCTCTTCGGCACGTTTGCGGGTGGCGGCGTCTTCGCTGAACTTGGCGGTGTCGAGCTGCATGGCCACGTAGCTGGAGAAGGCACGACCGCCTTCGTTCAGCGCTTTCATGGTCAGCAGCATGCGGCGCACGTCTGGGTGCACGATGATCGGGTCGGCAGCTTTGTCTTTCGCCACTGGGCCAGTCGGCGCGCGGCTCTGGATACGGTCGCGGGCATACTCGACGGCGTTCTGGTAGCTGCGCTCACCTAGGGACAGACCCTGAATGCCAACGCCCAGGCGCTCGTAGTTCATCATGGTGAACATGGCCGCAAGGCCCTTGTTCGGCGCATCGACGATCCAGCCAGTGGCGCCGTCGAAGTTCATCACGCAGGTGGCGGACGCCTTGATGCCCATCTTGTGCTCGATCGAACCGCAGGACAGCGCGTTGTGCTCGCCCAGCGAACCGTCGTCATTGACCATCACCTTCGGCACGAGGAACAGCGAGATGCCTTTCGGCCCAGCCGGGGCGTCGGGCAGTTTGGCCAACACCAGGTGAATGATGTTCTCGGTCAGGTCGTGCTCGCCGCCGGTGATAAAGATCTTGGTGCCGGAAATCTTGAAGCTGCCGTCAGCCTGAGGCTCAGCCTTGGTGCGGATGATGCCCAGGTCGGTGCCGGCATGCGGCTCGGTCAGGCACATGGAGCCTGCCCACTGGCCGGAATACATGTTTGGCAGGTACTTTTCTTTCAGCTCTTCGCTGGCGTGAGCGTTGATCGACAGGCAGGCACCGGCCGTCAGCATTGGGTACAGGCCGAAAGAGAGGTTGGCCGAGTTGACCATTTCCTCGACCTGGGCCGAGATCGCCTTGGGCATGCCCATGCCGCCAAAGAGCGGATCGCCACCCACACCCACCCAGCCGCCATCGGCGTAGGTCTGGTAGGCCTCGGGGAAGCCAGCTGGGGTTTTCACCGCGCCGTCTGCCCAGGAGCAACCTTCTTCGTCGCCACTGCGATTGAGCGGGGCGATAGTACCGGCCGTGACCTTGCCGGCCTCTTCGAGAATGGCTGCGGCGGTGTCTTCATCCACCACTTCCGCCAGGGCCGGCAACTGGGCCCACAGCTTGGAAACTTCAAACACTTCATTAAGTACGAAGCGCATATCACGCAGGGGGGCTTTGTAGTGAGCCATGGGGCAAATCCTCGGACGAACCAGCAGGTATAAAGATGTGCTGGGAGTCTAACCGAACAACTTTTTAGACACATAGCGTCGCGTAATGACCAATAAGTCAACCCGTATTTAACCCGCCCCACACAGCAAAAACCCGCCAAATGGCGGGCTTTTACCAGTACGTACCGTCTGTCAGAGCGCGAAGTGCTCAGCCGGCAAGCGCATCAGGCATTCACTGCCCGCCTCGGCACCGGCCAGGTGCATGGCCGTACGCGGCAACAGGCGCTTGAAGTAGAACTCGCACGTGGCCAGCTTGGCTTGGTAGAACGCCGCATCGCTCGCGCCTGCCGCCAACTGCTGCTCGGCCACCTCAGCCATGCGCAGCCAGAAGTACCCTAGGATGACGTAGCCGGAGTACATCAAGTAATCCATCGACGCCGCACCGACCTCGTCCGGGTTCTTCATCGCAGCCATACCGATCTTCTGGGTCAGCGCGCCCCACTGCTGGTTGAGTGTCGCCAGTTGCGCGACATAGCCCTTGAGCTGTGGATGCTCGGCTTGGGCCTCGCAGAATTTATGCACGACCTTGGTAAACCCGCGCAGCAACTTGCCCTGGCTGCCGAGCACCTTGCGCCCGAGTAGGTCGAGAGCCTGAATACCGTTAGTGCCTTCGTAGATCAGGGCAATGCGGCAGTCGCGTACCAACTGCTCCATGCCCCATTCGCGGATAAAACCATGGCCGCCGAATACCTGCATACCATGGTTGGTCACCTCCAGACCCGTCTCGGTCATAAAGGCTTTGCAGATCGGAGTGAGGAACGCCAAGAGGTTTTCCGCCTCTTCACGTTGCTCGGCACTGGCGCCGCTGTGCGCTTGGTCGATCAACTGCGCGGTGAAATAGGCCAGCGCACGATTGCCTTCGTTCAGCGCCTTCATGGTCAACAACATACGCCGCACATCAGGGTGCACGATGATCGGGTCGGCGGCTTTATCCGGGGCTTTCGGCCCGGTCAGCGCACGCATCTGCAGGCGCTCCGTGGCGTACTTGATCGCGCCCTGGAAGCTGGTCTCACCGAGACACAGACCCTGCATGCCGGTGCCCAGGCGCGCGTGGTTCATCATGGTGAACATGCAGTTAAGACCCTTGTTGGCCTCGCCGATCAGGTAACCGGTGGCGCCATCGAAGTTCATCACGCAGGTGGCCGAGGCCTTGATGCCCATCTTGTGCTCGATCGAGCCGCAACTAACGCCATTGCGCGCGCCCGCCTCGCCCTGCGCATCCGGTAGAAATTTGGGCACGATAAACAGCGAAATACCACGCGTGCCAGCCGGCGCATCGGGCAGCTTGGCCAGCACCAGGTGCACGATGTTCTCGCTCATGTCGTGCTCGCCAGCGGAGATAAAGATCTTGCTGCCGCTGACCGCATAGCTGCCATCGGCCTGGGGCAAGGCACGGGTTTTGATCAGGCCCAGGTCGGTACCGCAATGGGCTTCAGTCAGGCACATGGTGCCGGTCCAGCGACCTTCGGTGAGTTTGCTCAGGTAGGTCTGTTTCTGTGCTTCGCTGCCGTGGGCATGAATCGCCGACATCGCACCGTGGGTCAGCCCAGGATACATACCCCAGGACAAATTACTGGAGCCGACCATCTCGCTGATGATTAACCCCAGTGAGGACGGCAAGCCTTGGCCACCGTAAACCGGATCAGCGGAAAGACCGTTCCAGCCGCCCTCAACGTACTGGGCGAAGGCTTCCTTGAAGCCCTTGGGCGTGGTCACCACACCCTCGTTGATCTGGCATTCCTCTTCATCGCCCGAGCGATTCAATGGGGCCAGCACCTGCTCACAGAACTTCGCGCCCTCGGAAAGGATCGCACTGACCATGTCCGGGGTGGCATCGCTGGCACCCATCGCGGCATAGCTCGCGTGAAAATCGAAAACTTCGTCGATCAAAAACTGCATATCGCGCTGGGGGGCTTTGTACTCGGGCATGCTGGCTTCTCCGTCAGCTAGAGCGTTGATTTAGCACCTACGCTACGGCCCCCGCCGGACAGCAACAATCACCGTGCGAATGCTGAATACACTGTCATTAGCTGAAGGCCTTAGGCGCGTGCACTGTCGTTTTTGAGCGCGCCGCGGCGCAGGTCAAAACTGCGGACGCAATTACGCCCGGCGCTCTTGGCGCTGTACAACGCCTGGTCGGCGGCCTTTAACACCTCTTCAGGGTTGCGCCGCTCCAGGCCTCGCTCAGCCACACCCATGCTGACAGTTACCGACACATGACTCGCCGCACTGCCGGCGCGACGTGCCCGCCCCTGCTTGTCGTCTTGCGGGCGCGTGTGTGGGTCGCGCAGCTGGATGCGATAGGCTGCGATGGCCTGACGTACCACCTCAAGATGAGGCAGGCACTCCTCAAGCGTCTTGCCAGGGATAACCAGGGTGAACTCCTCGCCGCCGTAGCGATAAGCCTTACCACCACCGCCGATCTTGCTCAGCTGGCGGGCGACCAAGCGTAGCACCTGATCGCCGACATCGTGGCCGTGGGTGTCGTTGAACTTCTTGAAGTGGTCAACATCAGCCATCGCGATCACATAACTGCGACCCAGTCGCTGCAAACGCTCATTCAGGGCGCGGCGGCCCGGCAGACCCGTGAGTTCATCGCGGAAAGCCATCTGATAGGCCTCATGCGCGACAGCTGCTATAAGCATCAGCATGATCAGGCTGCTCATCACATTCAGCGCATTAGGCAATATGAAGATATTCGGCAGCATCCACAGCACGCCGCACAGCCCTAGCAACTGCGCCGCATGCAATGGCCGTGGCGCCCGCAGGTACTGCACCAGCAGCGCAATCAGCCCTAACAAAAATGCCGGATAGGCCAACTGCACCAGCGCCAACCACTCCACCTGCAACGCCGGCCAACGCACCCGCGACAACCAATGCAGCAATGCCTCAGGAAAACGCTGCGCCATGCCCACCGCCACCGCACCTACGGCGAACAGGACCGCAGCCCGGGCGATCAGGTCTTGCAGCAGATGAGTACGCTCTTGCCAGGCGGCATAGAGCCCGTAGAGCAGTGGCAACAACAGGCTACAGAGGTGGAAGATCAGCGCCGCGTCGCTGCGCACCTGCCCCACTTCACGGAAGTGATCGACCTGGGTATCGAGCAGGAAGTAACCCAGATAAAGCGTTAACAGCAGGAACACTTCGCGCTGGCGACCGTACGCTAAGCAGAACGCGCCACCGAGCAACAGCAGCAAGGTCGGCAGCACATTGAACAGTGATGTGAGGAACTCATTCAGGCCGGCCAATCGCGCTAACAGAAAACCACCGAGCAGAAGCAGCAACGAAGGCAGAAAATGGCCGAAACGCACAGCAGAAAAACGCGACAAAACGGGCACCATGTAGCGGCGAAAAGTAGTTAACGCCGCGTATTTTGCCTGTAGCACGCACATTGCGCATCCAGAACCGCTGTTAAACCCACAGACTTGTGTGTGTGCGTTCTTAACCGGCCAACGGTTCACGGTGAGCGGTCGCGAATGAGCGGCCATAAAAAAACCGCCACCCAAAGGGCAGCGGTTTTCTTGACCAGATACGGACTGAGGCTTAGTAGCCCAGCGCGAAGTCTTCTTCGGCCATGTCCATCAGGTTGTTGGCGCCAGACAGCATCGCTTCTACGTGCGTACGGGTACGCGGCAGAATACGCGCGAAGTAGAAGTTGGCGGTCTGCAGCTTGGCTTTGTAGAACGCCTCGTCTTCAGCACCGGCAGCAATCTTCTCGGCAGCCAGACGCGCCATGTCAGCCCAGAAGTAAGCAAGGCAGGCATAACCGGAGTACATCAGGTAGTCCACCGAAGCGGCACCGACTTCTTCACGGTCTTTCATGGCGGCCATGCCCACTTTCATGGTGATGTCGCCCCACTCTTTGTTCAGCTTGGCCAGCGGCTCAACGAGGCCTTTAATGGCTTCGTTGGCTTCGTTGGTCTGGCAGAACTTGTGCACGATCTTGGTGAAGTTCTTCAGCGCGCCGCCTTGGGTCATCAGAATCTTACGACCCAGCAGGTCGAGGGCCTGAATACCGGTGGTGCCTTCGTACATCATGGAGATACGGCAGTCGCGAACGTTCTGTTCCATGCCCCACTCGGCGATAAAGCCGTGGCCACCGTAGATCTGCATGCCATGGTTAGCGGCTTCGAAGCCGACTTCAGTCATGAAGGCTTTGGCGATTGGCGTTAGGAAGGCCAGCAGTTCGTCTGCGGCTTTCTTCTCGGCTTCGTCTTTGCTGTATTTGACGATATCAACCTGCTTGGCGGTGAAGTACACCATCGCGCGATTGCCTTCGGCAAAGGCCTTCATGGTCAGCAGCATGCGACGCACGTCCGGGTGGACGATGATCGGGTCAGCAGCCTTGTCCGGCGCTTTCGGGCCAGTCAACGAACGCATCTGCAGACGCTCACGAGCGTACTTAAGGCCGCCCTGGAAACCCAACTCAGCATGGGCCAGGCCCTGCAAAGCGGTACCCAGACGTGCAGTGTTCATAAAGGTGAACATGCAGTTCAGGCCTTTGTTGGCTGGACCGATCAGGTAACCGGTGGCGCCATCAAAGTTCATTACGCAGGTGGCGTTACCGTGGATGCCCATCTTGTGCTCGATCGAACCGCAAGTGACGGTGTTGCGCTCACCGACATTGCCTTCAGTACTGACCGTGAACTTCGGCACGATAAACAGGGAAATGCCTTTGGTGCCCTGTGGTGCGTCGGGCAGACGCGCCAGTACGATGTGGACGATGTTATCAGCCATGTCGTGTTCACCAGCGGAGATGAAGATCTTGGTGCCGGAGATCTTGTAGGTGCCGTCAGCTTGAGGCTCGGCCTTGGTGCGCAGCATGCCCAGGTCAGTACCGCAATGTGGCTCGGTCAGGCACATTGTGCCAGTCCACTCGCCGGACACCAGCTTGGTCAGGTAAGTGTGCTTCTGATCATCGGTGCCGTGCTCGGCGATAGTGTTCATCGCACCGTGCGACAGGCCTGGGTACATGCCCCACGACCAGTTGGACGAACCGACCATTTCGCTCAGCACCAGACCCAGCGACTCAGGCAGGCCTTGGCCGCCATGGTCAGCGTCGTGCGCCAGGCTCGGCCAGCCGCCTTCAACATACTGCTGGTAGGCTTCTTTAAAGCCGGTAGGGGTTTTCACGCCTTCCGGGGACCAGGTGCAACCTTCGGTGTCACCTACACGGTTCAGCGGAGACAGTACTTGCTCACAGAACTTGGCGCCTTCCTCAAGGATGGCGTCGACCATGTCTGGAGTAGCGTCCTGGCAGCCAGGCAGGCTCTGATAATGCGCTTCGTAGCCGAGCAGTTCGTCGCGTACGAAACGGATATCACGCAAGGGGGCCTTGTAATCAGGCATAGCGGTTGACCTCTGCGGTGGATTCTTAATGTGTAGGTGACCGGATATTCGGTCGTTTTCGGGAGCAATCCGGTGCCCGACTGCCGCATTGGCAAACAGGCTAATCAAACAAGCGTTTGAAACATACGTTTATGCCTATTTAATGTCAAGCACCCCAAGCGCCGCTTAAGTCATCAGGTCGACAAGTGGAGTTGGCTCCTGCAAACCACTCAGCTGCGCGTACAGACCAAGATTAGGTGGCGGCGACCGGTTCTGCTGGGTAGGCGCAACAGACGGGTCATCGCCGGCGGATTCTTCTTCATCCTCTCGCCGCCGCTCGGCACGCGCCTCCGTGTCGGCCTGCGCTTCACTGCGCTGCAGTTGCGCCAGCTGAACCCGCGCCTCGGCCATCTGCCCCAAGGCTTGCGCCGCCACCTGGCGGTCTTGCGCCGAGGGTTCGGCGGGCGCCAACGCGGCGCGGATCACCACATCCATTTTGCTGAGTGTGGCTTCAGGGTCATTCGCCACGGGGCTGGTATCGATACCCACTTCGCCGCCCACGGCATAGCGTTTGCCATCCGGGCCACGCGTGTAGGTATAGGTTGGCGCCCCCGCATATTGTCCGCCGACTGCCGCATGGGCTTGCTCATGGCTGCGCACCTCCTGATCACGGCTGACCAGCTCAGCAATTTCGAGCTGCTGACGTTGCTGCTGCTCGGGACTTGGCTCGCCTTGAGTGCGCGCGGAGGTATTGGCGTTGGTAGAGGTGTCTGCGGGGTTGTCGGTTTCTTCACGCGCAGAGGCCGATTGCTCATCGGCTAACGCCTGAGGAGCAGTGACGGGGGCTTGAGCGGCGCGAGTAATGTCAGGGGATACATCGGGGGAAACGCTCGCCACAAGGAGACGCGCCGGCAGAGGATTGGCTACAGCCGCAGGATAGGACGATGCGCCGCCAATCTGCATGCAATGATTCCTCGCCCGGAGTTGCCTACCCCTTTAACCGCCTTGAGTGCGTCCGGGGCGGCGACTCAGGCCGTGGTATCAATCAGGGTACCGAGCACCTCATCAGCAGTTTTCACTACCTTGGCACCCGCTTGCGCCTCATTCTGGCCTTGGCGCAAGGCGACCAGACTTTCCACTAAATCGGGACGAGTCTGCTCGGCCGAGCTGGGCGCAGGATTGACCTGATTGGCTGGCGGCGTGGAATTCGGCTGCTGCGGCTGGGTGAGCGCGTTGCTGGCGATGTCCGCCGCGGCCTGATCAACCCGGCGCTGGCCAGATTGAATGGTGCTGATACCCGAGTTGAAGGCGCTGCCTGAGATTTCCATGCTTAAGCTCCCGCTTTAACCAACCACTAATGAAATAGATTTAAGCAGAAGCTGCTCGAAATACGTACAGGCAAAAGGCTATGGCAATTTGTCTGCTTATAGCGGGTTGCGCAGAAGATCGAGGTTGAGATAACTGGAAACCGCAGCCGGCGTAGCCTCCGCCAGGCGCGGTACATAACCCAAACAAGGCGCGGGCAACCACTCTGCCAATGTTGCTAAATTGTCTTCAAGGCGCGAGGTCAGTGGGTCAACAATATTTGCCACCCAGCCTGCCAATGGCAAACCGTCACGCAAAATCGCCTCGGCCGTCAGCCGCGCGTGATTGATGCAGCCCAGCCGCACACCGACCACCAGAATTACCGGCAGCTGCAAGGCAATGGCCACATCCGACAACGTCGCCTGCCCGGCCAGCGGCACACGCCAACCGCCCGCGCCTTCGACCACGGTGAAGTCTGCACGCTTATCCAGAATGGCTTGCACCGGCCCTTGTAGCGCCGCCACATCCAGCAATACACCGGCCTCGCGTGCAGCCAGGTGAGGGGCAATGGCGGGTGCAAATGCCAGCGGGTTGACCTCCTCGTAGCGCAGCTTGAGGGTGCATTCGCCCAGTAACGCCAGGGCGTCGTCATTGCGCAATCCATCGACGGTCAACATACAGCCCGAAGCGACCGGTTTGGCCGCGGCCGTGGACAAACCAGCCAGTCGCGCCGCATGTAACAGGCCGGCAGCGACAGTGGTTTTACCGATCTCGGTATCGGTACCGGCGACGAAAAATGCCTGACTCATCTAGTTAACCTCCTTACGCAACACGCCGTAGAGCACCTGATAGGTCGCCGGCAGCCCTTGCGGCTGGCGAAACTGCTCATAGGCCTTAAGCAACGCCAACATCCGCGCCCGCCCCGTCAAACCATCCGGCCGACCGGGGTTAAGGTTATGCGCGCCAAGGGCTTTCAGCTCATGGGTCAGGCTGCGCACATCGGGGTAATACAGCGTTTCAGGCGTGGTTTGCAGGCTTAATAGCGTCAGCTCGCTGTCGCCACATAGGCGCTGATAATCCTCAAACTGGCGGAAGCGATTGACGTGGACAAAACCGTCCACCGCCTGCCAGCTGTCACGTAACTCCTGCAGAGTGCCGATGCACAGGCTGCTAAACGCCAGCACGCCGCCAGGCCTGAGCACGCGCGCTGCTTCGCTAAGCACGGCGGCAAAGTCCGCACACCACTGCAGCGCCAGACTAGAGAAGAGCAGGTCGCAGGATTCGTTACGCAGCGGCAGACGCTCAGCATCGCCGGCAACAAACTGCTGCGCGCCGCCCAGCGGCCGGGCGTGCCTCAGCATGCCTTCAGCGATATCCAACGCCACACCCTGACTGGCCGGGAAACGCTCGCCCAGGGCGCGACTGAAATAGCCGGTGCCGCAGCCCAGATCAAGCCAACGTGCGGGGCTGATCGAGCCGGGCAACTGCGCCAGAAGCTGCTGGCCGACCTTGCGCTGCAAAGCCGCCACACTGTCGTAGCTCTGCGCCGCCCGGGAAAAAGAGGCCGCTACCTGACGCTTATCAGGCAGGCCGCCGCGTGCATGTTCAGCTAGATCAGTCATGACCGGCCCCACGCAGAAAACGCTGAATAGCTGCGGCGATTGCAGCGGGACGCTCAAGGACGAAGGCGTGGCTGGCGTGCTCAATCAAACCAACCTCAACATTCTTCAGCTCCGCCAATAAAGCCTGAACCACGGCAGCCGGCACCAGCGCATCAGCGTCGCCGAACAGGTGCAGTTGCGGGCCGACAACCGCCTGCAGCGCAACGCGCGTGTCCAAGGCAGCCAGCACATCCAATCCAGCCAGCAGCGTGGCCGGCTGAGACGGCGGCGCAGCCGCGAGCAACTGCCGCGAAAGACCACGAGCATCCGCAGCCCCTTGGGCGCAAAGCAAGGCAAAGCGCTTCACCGTAGCCGCCGTATTGGCAGCACAACCCTGACGGAACCCAGCAAAGGTTTCGTCGGGCATGGCGCTTGGCCAACTCGGATCGGCAACAAAACGCAGGTTACTGGCCAACGTCAGCAAGCCGCGACAACGCTCGCCACGGCGCGCCGCCAGCTCAGCCGCAAGCATGCCGCCAAGGGACCAGCCGCCTAGCCAGGCGTCCTGTGGCAGCCTGGCATCCAACTCATCCAGCCAGTCAGCCGGGGCACTGGAATCCAATTGCGGCAGCGGCTCAATCGCCACATGCAGATGCGGATCAAGCCCGCGCAAGGCCTCGGCCAGGGGCTGCAACGGCACAGTTCCCAGGCCCCAGCCCGGCAACAAAATTAGCTGATCACGCATGCACGGCGCCCTCGCCCGCCAACATCGGCCAGCACTCGGCCAGGGCTTCCAGCAATAATTCCAGCTGCTCCAGGCTGTGCGCCGCGGACAGGGTCACGCGCAGGCGCGCACTGCCGGCCGGCACGGTGGGCGGGCGAATCGCAGTGACAAGCAGGCCACGCTCACGCAGCATCTGCGACAGATGCATGGCACGACCACTGTCGCCAATCAGGATCGGCTGGATAGGTGTGGCGCTGTCCATCAGCTCAAGGCCGATGGCCTGCGCACCTTCACGGAAGCGCTTGATCAGCGCATGCAAATGCTCGCGCCGCCAATCCTCGCTGCGCAGCAGCTCCAGGCTTTTCAGCGTGGCGCAGGCCAGCGCCGGTGGCTGACTGGTGGTGTAGATATAGGGCCGTGCGAACTGCACCAGGGTTTCGATCAGCTCCTCGCTGCCGGCGACAAAGGCTCCGGCGGTGCCGAACGCCTTGCCGAGCGTGCCGACCAGCACCTGCACATCCTCAACACCCAGACCAAAGTGCTCAACGATGCCGCCACCGGTGACACCCAGCGGGCCGAAACCATGGGCATCGTCGACCATAACCCAGGCATTGGCGCGACGCGCTTCGGCGCACAGCGCCGGCAGGTCGGCCAGGTCGCCATCCATGCTGAATACGCCATCGGTGACCACCAGGGTATTGCCCGTGGCTTTGCGCAGGCGATTGGCCAGGCTCACTGCATCGTTGTGCAAATAACGGGAAAACCGCGCGTTGCTGAGCAGCCCGGCATCCAGTAGCGAGGCGTGATTAAGGCGATCTTCCAGCACGCTGTCGCCCTGCCCGACCAGCGCCGTAACAGCGCCCAGGTTAGCCATATAGCCGGTTGAGAACAGCAACGCACGCGGCCGCCCGGTGAATTCGGCAAGCGCCTCTTCCAGCTCGTGGTGCGGGGTGCTGTGGCCGATCACCAGATGCGACGCGCCACCCCCGACACCCCAGCGCGCCGCGCCAGCACGCCAGGCTTCAATCACTTGCGGGTGATTGGCCAGGCCGAGGTAATCGTTGGAACAGAAGGCCAGCAACTGGCGGCCATCAACGGTGACCAACGGCCCCTGCGGCGATTCAAGCAGAGGGCGCTGGCGATAGAGGTTGGCGCTGCGGCGCTCGGCGAGGCGAGAGGCAAGATCGAAAGACATAGGCAGGACCCGGTGGATAACCGCAAACGGGTTAGCCACCCTACAAAGGACTAGGCAGGGCGGGTGAAACGACGCTCACCCGCCCTCCGACTTCAGACGGCAGCGTTATAAAACAGCTTGGAGTCGCGCTGCTCGACCAGGGCCTGCTCGATAGCGGCCTGATGCACTTCGTCGGCATGCTCTTCGCGCTCTTCTGGCTTGATGCCGAGGCGGGCGAACAGCTGCATATCTTTGTTGGCCTGCGGGTTGGCGGTGGTCAGCAGCTTATCGCCGTAGAAAATCGAGTTGGCGCCGGCGAAGAAAGCCAGGGCCTGCATCTGCTCGTTCATTGCCTCGCGACCGGCGGACAGGCGCACGTGCGACTGCGGCATCATGATCCGCGCCACGGCGAGCATGCGGATAAAGTCGAACGGGTCAACGTCCTGCTCATCGGCCAGTGGCGTACCTTTAACCTTCACCAACATGTTGATTGGCACCGACTCCGGATGCTCCGGCAGGTTGGCCAGCTGAATCAGCAGCCCAGCGCGGTCGTCCAGCGACTCGCCCATGCCGAGGATTCCGCCGGAGCAGATCTTCATCCCCGAGTCACGCACGTAGGCCAGGGTTTCCAGGCGATCGGCGTAAGTACGGGTGGTGATGATATTGCCGTAGAACTCCGGCGAGGTGTCCAGGTTGTGGTTGTAGTAGTCGAGGCCCGCCTCGGCCAACGCCTGGGTCTGGTCTTTATCCAGCTTGCCCAGGGTCATGCAGGTTTCCAGGCCCAAGGCTTTAACACCCTCAACCATCTTCAACACGTAGGGCATGTCTTTAGCCGACGGGTGCTTCCACGCCGCGCCCATGCAGAAGCGCGTGGAGCCGATGGCCTTGGCCTCAGCGGCGGCCTCCAGCACCTTCTGCACTTCCAGCAGTTTTTCCTTCTCCAGGCCGGTGTTGTAGTGGCCGGACTGCGGGCAATACTTGCAGTCTTCTGGGCAGGCGCCGGTCTTGATCGACAGCAGGGTCGAGACCTGCACGCGGTTCGCATCGAAGTGCGCACGGTGCACGGTCTGCGCGGCGAACAGCAGGTCGTTGAACGGTTGCTCGAAGAGCGCCTTGACCTCAGGGAGAGTCCAGTCGTGACGCAGGTTGGCAGCGGTGGTGGCGCTCATCGGTAATTCCTTATTGTTGGCGGCGCACTGCTAGATTCAACAGGCGCGACACGGATGCTCGGCATAATTATGGAAGGCTTATGCGCTGTCAACCTCACCAAAGCCATCAGGTTTACAACTGGTTAAAAAACAAACAATACTGCCTGCTCTGTGATGAAGCTGCAGATGGCGCGCTGCCTATCTGCACCAACTGCGAGGCAGAACTGCCCTGGCTGGGCGGACATTGCCAGGTCTGCGCCCTGCCATTACCCAGCCAGGGTTTGGTATGCGGGACCTGCCTGAAAAAGCCGCCGAGCTTTAGCAAGGTTGAGGTGCCTTGGCGCTACGCCTTCCCCATCGACAGCCTGATCACTCGGTTCAAGCACCAGGCCAAGTGGCCATTGGGACGTCTGCTCGGCGAGCTTTTGTCACATCATCTGCGCCATGCCTTTGATGACGGCCTGAGCAAACCAGCTCTGCTACTGCCCGTTCCGCTGGCGGATAAACGCCAACGCCAGCGCGGCTTCAATCAAGCGGGGTTGCTCGCCCAATGGCTCAGTCACCAACTGCAGACCCCCCTGCAACCGCACTGGCTACTGCGAACTATCGACACCCCAGCGCAGCAGCAACTGGATGCCGCCACACGCAAACGCAACCTGCGCAAGGCCTTTGCCTTGGCGGCGGATAGCCAGGTCAAAGACCTGCATGTCGCGTTGGTTGATGACGTACTGACCACCGGTGCCACCGCCGAAAGCCTGGCGCGCTTACTAAAGAAAGCCGGCGCGGCGCGGGTAGATGTGTATTGCCTGGCGCGCACACCCAAACCGGGCGACTGAGCGCGGCCAGCCATCCGCAGCGACATAAGGGTTACACTTTGCGGCCCACTCACCGGAGTCGCCCATGTCCCATCCATTTGCTGCACTCACGCCCGACCTGGTGCTGGATGCCGTGGAGAGCATCGGCTACCTCAGCGATGCCCGCGTGCTGGCGCTAAACAGCTATGAGAACCGCGTGTATCAGGTGGGCATTGAGGACGAAACGCCGCTGATCGCCAAGTTCTACCGCCCCGATCGCTGGACCGATGCGGCAATCCGTGAAGAGCACAGCTTTACCTTCGAGCTGGCCGAATGCGAGGTGCCGGTGGTGGCCCCACTGGTGCGCGATGGCGAAACCCTGTTCGAGTATTCCGGCTTTCGCTTTGCGCTATTTCCCCGCCGCGGCGGCCGCGCGCCAGAGCCCGGCAACCTCGACCAACTGTATCGTCTCGGCCAGCTGCTCGGCCGCTTGCATGCCGTGGGCTCACTCAAGCCGTTTGCCCACCGTGAAGCCTTGCAGGTGAGCAACTTTGGCCACGCATCGCTGGCCACTCTGCTGGAGGGCAACTTTATTCCACGCAGCTTGCTGCCGGCTTACGAGTCCGTCGCCCGCGACTTACTCAAGCGCCTGGACACGCTGTTCGCCGCCAACCCGGTGCAAGCGATACGCCTGCACGGTGATTGCCACCCCGGCAACCTGCTGTGCCGCGACGAGACCTTTCACATGGTCGACCTCGACGACTGCCGCATGGGCCCAGCCGTTCAGGACTTGTGGATGATGCTCGCCGGCGAACGACATGAGCGCCTTGGCCAGCTCTCCGAGTTGATGGACGGCTACCAGGAATTCCACGATTTCAACCCACGCGAGCTACCGCTGATCGAGGGCCTGCGCGCCCTGCGCCTGATGCATTACAGCGCCTGGCTGGCGCGGCGCTGGGACGACCCGGCCTTCCCCATGAGTTTCCCCTGGTTCGGCAGCGAACGTTACTGGGGCGATCAGATCCTGATCCTGCGCGAGCAAATGGCCGCACTGGATGAAGAGCCGTTAAAGCTGTTCTGATCGGCGCGCTGCCCCGCACCTAACAATGGCAATGCCCTGGAAGGCGAGAGCTCGAGGCGCCCCCCATCAGCGCGTAATACTGGGGATCGCGCCGCGCCCCCGAACCTACGACCTGCGCCCAACGACAGCGAATAGAGGGCGCAGACCTAACAGTTGCTCACACCGTGTAACGTCAGATTTACACTAATTCGGTGCAGGCCCCTGACAGCCAAGCTGAACGACCAGACAAGCCCCTGCGCCGCGACTAGAATCCCCGGTCTTTAGTTAGCAGCCTAAGCAAGGACCCAGCATGACCACCGTCAACCCGCGTCGCGGGTACATTCTCGGCATAACCGCTTACATCATCTGGGGCCTGTTCCCGCTCTATTTCAAAGCCATACAAAGCGTACCAGCGGTGGAAATCATCGTGCACCGCGCGCTCTGGTCTGCGGTATTCGGTGCCTTGCTGTTGCTGGTGTGGAAGCACCCCGGCTGGCTACGCGAGCTGCTGGCCAACCCCAAACGCTTTGCCGTGCTGGCACTCAGCGGGCTGCTCATCGCCAGCAACTGGCTGGTCTATGTATGGGCGGTGAATGACGGGCGCATGCTTGAAGCCAGCCTGGGCTACTACATCAACCCGCTGGTCAACGTGCTGCTGGGCATGCTGATTCTCGGCGAGCGCCTCCGCCGCTTGCAGTGGCTGGCCGTGGCCTTGGCCGCGCTGGGCGTGCTGCAGCAGTTGTGGCAGGTTGGCAGCATTCCGTGGGTATCCCTGGTGCTGGCACTGACCTTCAGTTTCTACGGGCTGATTCGCAAACAGGCGCCTGTGGCGGCCCTGCCCGGCCTGGTGGTGGAAACCTGGCTACTACTTCCTCTGGCAATCGGCTGGCTGCTGCTCAACCCCGTCGCCATGAGCACTCAAGCGGACTTCTGGAGCACCCCGGAAGCGCTCTGGCTGATTGTCGCGGGCCCGATCACCCTGGTGCCCCTGGTGTGCTTCAACGCCGCCGCCCGCCACCTGCCCTACACCACCCTGGGATTTCTGCAGTACCTGGCCCCGACCCTGGTACTGCTACAGGCGATCTTCCTGTTTGGCGAGCATTTCGACCCGAGCAAGTTGCTGGCCTTTATCTGCATCTGGGCTGGCCTGGCGATCTACAGCGTCGACGCCTGGCTGACCCTGCGCAAACGCCGACCTGTTTAAAAAACAACCAGCCCGCTGCAACACATAGCCCGCCTGGGCTGCAGCGGGTTGCCCCACGGTTATCCACAGAAGCATCCCCGGCCTTTGTGCACAACCATAGGTTAAGTGCTTATTTTTTAAGCAGTTAATCAAAAGCCCCGGGGCACTAAGCAGTGCTCCGGGGCTCCTCATGCTACCCACAGAGTTATCCACACGGGGCGGGGATAACCCCCACAGGCTACTCCTCGACCCGCAGCTTCAGCTCCACCATCAGGTCATCGGCCAGGCTTTCCAGCAGGCCCTGCAGGTGTTCCAGGCTCAGGCTCTGCGGCACGCCCAGCAGTGCTTGGGCTTGAAACAGCAGCTCGCCACTCATCGGCGCCGGCACCACCTCGGTGTTCAAGCTCTCCAGATTGACGCCCTGACTACTGAGCAAACGGGTGATATCGCGCACGATACCCGGGCGATCATTGCCCACCAGCTCCAGGCGAATCGGCTGCCAAACGCTCGTCGGCGCATCACCACCCACCGCGACCTGCACGCGAATACCCTGCGCCTGCAGCGCCTCCAGCGCCGAGACCAAGCCAGCATGCGCCGCCAGTGGCACATCGACCCGCAGTATCCCGGCGAACTGGCCGGCCATGCGTGACATGCGGCTTTCCAGCCAATTGCCACCATGCTCGCTGATGCATTGAGCCACACGCTCGACCAGCCCAGGCTGATCCTGGGCGATAACCGTCAGTACCAGATGATCCATGTTCTGCTCCTTAATTCAGCGGCTGCTCAATTCAACCCCAGCCAATAGGTATAAAACGCCTCATCACGCACATAACCCAGGCGTTCATAGAGGGCTTGTCCTGGCAGATTGCTCTTTGCCGTCTCCAACTGCAAACCGCAGGCACCGGTAGCTTCAGCATGCGCGCGAGCGGCATTCATCAACGCCTCGCCGACACCCTGACGACGCGCCGGCTCGCAGACATACAGATCACTCAGCAACCAAGCCGGCTGCAACGCTAGCGAGGCAAAAAAGGCATAGAGCTGAACAAAGCCCAATGCGCCGCCTTGCTCATCACGGGCCAGCAGAATCGTCGAGTCGGCGTTGTCCAGCCGAGCGGCAATAAAGTCGCGCACCTGCGCCGCGGGTTTGTCGACGTTATAAAACCCAAGATAGGCGCCAAACATCTCGCTCAGCTCATCCAAGTCTGCAACTGTGGCGGCGTGTACAGGCATAAGATTCGCACTCCCTAAAGGTGCAGAGCAGTATAGGTAAGCCCGGACAAACAGATTGAGCGCGATACGCACAATTAACTGTGTACTGTTTTTTGCTTTATATGAAACAATATTAGGAGAATGTAGCGACAAAAGGTCGCACAGAGTGACTGCAAAGCACTTCCTAGTCGCAGCGCGACGCGCACCGACTGATTTTCCCCTGATCTTGATGTAGTATGCCGCGCCTCGGACTACATGACTTATTACCCATGTCCGACGCGGCTATTGAGTAGAGCTGAGCAGAGTGAGGCAAGTGATGACTGAACGCGTTCAAGTAGGCAGCCTGCAGGTTGCCAAAGTGCTGTTCGACTTCGTGAACAACGAAGCCATCCCCGGTACCGGCCTGAGTGCCGAGACGTTCTGGGCAGGTGCCGAAGCGGTCATCAATGACCTGGCACCGAAAAACCACGCCCTGCTCGCCAAGCGCGACCAGATCCAGGCACAGATCGACGCATGGCACCAAGCCCGCGCCGGCCAGGCCCATGATGCAGCGGCTTACAAAGCCTTCCTGCAGGAAATCGGCTACCTGCTGCCAGAGCCGGCTGACTTCCAGGCCACCACCCAGAATGTCGACGAAGAAATCGCCCGTCTGGCTGGCCCGCAGCTGGTTGTACCGGTGATGAACGCGCGCTTCGCCCTGAACGCCTCTAACGCGCGCTGGGGCTCGCTGTACGACGCTCTGTACGGCACTGATGCGATCAGCGAAGAAGGCGGTGCCGAAAAAGGCCGTGGCTACAACAAGGTTCGTGGTGACAAAGTCATCGCCTTCGCCCGCGCCTTCCTCGACGATGCCGCACCGCTGGCGGCAGGCTCGCACGTCGACTCCACCAACTACAGCATTGTTGACGGCAAGCTGGTGGTCGCCCTCAAAGGCGGCAGCAACAGCGGCCTGCGTGATGACACGCAACTGGTTGGCTTCCAAGGCCCTGCCGAAGCGCCAATCGCCGTACTGCTCAAGCACAACGGCCTGCACTTCGAAATCCAGATCGACGCCAGCACCCCAGTCGGCCAGACCGATGCTGCCGGCGTTAAAGACGTGCTCATGGAAGCGGCGCTGACCACCATCATGGACTGCGAAGACTCCATTGCTGCGGTCGATGCCGACGACAAAGTCGTGGTCTACCGCAACTGGCTGGGCCTGATGAAGGGCGATCTGTCCGAAAAAGTGGCTAAGGGCGGCCAGACCTTCACCCGCACCATGAACCCGGACCGCGTCTACACCCAGACCGACGGCTCCGAGCTGACCCTACACGGGCGCAGCCTGCTGTTCATTCGTAACGTCGGTCACCTGATGACCAACCCGGCGATTCTCGATGCCCAAGGCAACGAGATTCCGGAAGGCATCCAGGACGCGCTGTTTACCAGCCTGATCGCCGTGCACAACCTGAATGGCAACACCAGCCGCAAAAACACCCGCACCGGCAGCATGTACATCGTGAAGCCGAAGATGCACGGCCCAGAAGAAGTGGCATTCACCACCGAGATCTTCGGCCGCGTTGAAGACGTCCTGGGCCTGACGCGCAATACGCTGAAAGTCGGCATCATGGACGAAGAGCGTCGCACCACCGTCAACCTCAAGGCGTGCATCAAAGCCGCCAGCGAGCGCGTGGTGTTCATCAACACCGGCTTCCTCGACCGCACCGGTGACGAAATCCACACCTCCATGGAAGCTGGTGCCGTTGTGCGCAAAGCGGCCATGAAAAACGAGAAGTGGATCGCTGCTTACGAGAACAACAACGTCGATGTCGGCCTGGCCACTGGCCTGCAGGGCCGTGCACAGATCGGTAAAGGCATGTGGGCTATGCCCGACCTGATGGCGGCCATGCTCGAGCAGAAAATCGCTCACCCGCTGGCCGGCGCCAACACCGCCTGGGTACCGTCGCCAACCGCCGCCGCGCTGCACGCGCTGCACTACCACAAGGTTGACGTGTTCGCCCGTCAGGCTGAACTGGCCAAGCGCGTGCCAGCCTCTGTTGATGACATCCTGAGCATTCCGCTGGCGCAAGACACCAACTGGTCGGCTGAGGAAATCCAGAACGAACTGGACAACAACTCGCAGGGCATCCTCGGTTACGTGGTGCGCTGGATCGACCAGGGTGTTGGCTGCTCGAAAGTACCGGACATCAACGACGTCGGCTTGATGGAAGACCGCGCCACCCTGCGCATCTCCAGCCAGCTGCTGGCCAACTGGCTGCGTCATGGCATCGCCACTGAAGAGCAGATCGTTGCCAGCCTCAAGCGCATGGCGCCGGTCGTCGATCGTCAGAACGCCAATGACCCGCTGTACCGTCCGCTGGCACCGAACTTCGACAGCAACATCGCCTTCCAGGCTGCCCTGGAACTGGTAGTCGAAGGCGCCAAGCAGCCAAACGGTTACACCGAGCCGGTCCTGCACCGCCGCCGCCGCGAGTTCAAAGCCGCTAACGGCCTGTAATTCGCAGCTGCTGTGAAAAACCGCCCTTCGGGGCGGTTTTTTTATGGCCGCAGATTAACCCAAGCAGCCCCTCACTGACGTCAGTCGCCACGCCAGGGCAGCCTGCTGAGGGCGCCTAGACTTACGTCCAATGGCAGCATTTGCCCCCACGGCCGAGCATAGGCTTCTGATGATTGTCGAGATGCCCATGAGCACAACGGACGCATTCGCCCAGGCAGGTAAGACGGCCGTGCTGCAGAACATCCATGGCACCATGGCGTTTCTGCAGAAGTTTCCGCCGTTCAACCAGATGGACACGGCCCACTTGGCGTACCTGGTGGAGAACTGTCAGCTGCGCTTCTACAGCGCGGGCGAAACCATCCTCAAACCGGATGATGGCCCGGTTGAGCACTTCTTTATCGTCAAACAAGGTCGCGTACACGGTGAGCGCCCGCACTCGGCGCGGCGCGGCACAGAAACCACCTTCGAAATTACCACCGGCGAATGTTTCCCCCTGGCCGCGCTGATCGGCGAACGCGCCACCCGCACGGAGCACCTGGCCGGCGAAGACACTTTTTGCCTGCTGCTGAACAAACCCGCATTTATCAAACTGTTCGCCCTGTCCAATCCGCTGCGTGACTTTGCCCTGCGCGGGGTCAGCAGCTTGCTCGACCAGGTCAACCAGCAGGTGCAGATGAGTGCGGTGGAAACCCTGGGCGCGCAGTATTCGCTGGACACTCGCCTTGGCCAATTGGCCATGCGCACGCCCGTCAGCTGTGCCCCAGAAATGCCACTGCGCGATGCGGTCAAACTGATGCACGAACAGCAGGTCGGCAGCATCGTCATCGTCGACCCCAGGCATAAACCACTGGGCATTTTTACCCTGCGCGACCTGCGCCGAGTGGTGGCGGACGGCAGTGTGCTGGAACAACCCATCGCCAGCCTGATGACCCCTGCCCCCTTCTATTTGCCGCCGGATGCCAGCGCCTTCGATGCGGCCATGGCCATGACCGAGCGGCATATCGCCCACGTCTGCCTGGTCGAGCACGACACACTCTGCGGGGTGATTTCCGAGCGCGACCTGTTCAGCCTGCAACGGGTCGACCTAGTGCACCTGGCGCGTACCATTCGCCATGCTGGGCGGGTGGAAACCCTCGCCGCGCTGCGCAGTGACGTCTGCCAACTGGTCGATAACATGCTCGCCCATGGCGCCAGCTCCACGCAGATCACCCAGCTGATCACCCTGCTCAACGACCACACCGTGTGCCGGGTCATCGAGCTGACTCTGGAGGACATGGGCGACCCTGGCATCCCGTTTACCTGGCTGGTGTTCGGCAGCGAAGGCCGCAGTGAACAAACCCTGCACACCGACCAGGACAACGGCATTCTCTTCGAGGCCCCTGATGCCGCCGAGGCGGCGGCGATACGCGGACGCTTGTTACCGCTGGCCCATGAGATCAACCTGCGCCTGGCCCAGTGCGGCTTTACCCTGTGCAAGGGCAATATCATGGCCGGCAATCCTGAGCTGTGCCTGTCGCGCCAGGAGTGGAGCAAGCGCTTCGACAGCTTTGTTCAAGCAACCACCCCGGAAAACCTGCTGGCTTCCAGCATTTATTTCGACCTGCGCGCCGTCTGGGGCGACCCGCAGGGCTGCGAACAATTGCGCCAGGGCATGCTTAAACACGTGGCGGGCAATAGCCTGTTTCAGCGCATGATGGCTGAAAACGCCCTACGCCAGCGCCCGCCGGTTGGGTTGTTTCGCGACTTTGTGGTGGCCCGTAAAGGCGCCGAGAAAGACACCCTCGACCTCAAGGTGCAAGGCCTGACGCCCTTCGTCGATGGCGCACGTTTGCTGGCTCTGGTTCACGGCATCGGTGCCTGCAACACCCTCGAACGCCTGCGCGCGCTGATCGACCAAGGCGTTATCGAGGCCCAGGATGGTGCGGCCTACGAAGAGGCCTATCACTACATCCAGCAGGCGCGTATGCAGCAGCACCAGTTACAGGCGCGCAATGGCCAACCTTATTCCAATCGCGTCGACCCCGATAACCTCAACCACCTGGATCGACGCATCCTGCGTGAGTCCTTCCGCCAGGCGCAGCGACTGCAGGGCAGCCTGGCCGTGAGGTATCAGTTATGAGCACATTTACCTGGCTGACCGGGCACAAGCCGGCACTGACCGAGGCGCAGCTTAAACGCCGACAACAACTAGCCGAGGCGGCGCCCCTCGACAGCCGCACGCTGCAGCAGCGCTTCGTCGTCCTCGACCTGGAAACCAGTGGCCTGAACATGCGCCGCGATGTGGTGCTGTCGATCGGCGCGGTGGTGATCGAAAATTCGGCCATCGACCTGAGCCAGCAATTTGAATGCACGCTGCAACGCGAAGGCCACCAGGCCAGCGCCAGCACCCTGATCCACGGCATCGCCCCGAGCGAAATTGCCATGGGCGAGGAGCCCGCTGAAGCACTGCTGGCCTTTATGGAGTTTGTCGGCGACAGCCCGCTGCTGGCCTTCCATGCCGAATTCGACCAACGCATGCTGGCCCGCGCCCTCAAGCAGAGCCTGGGCTACCGCTTGCAGCATGCGTTCTTTGATGTCGCGGAAATTGCCCCGCTGCTGTGCCCCAAGGCCGGCGTGGGCAACGCTGGCCTGGACGGCTGGACGCAGCACTTCGGCCTACAGGTGCAGCAGCGCCATCACGCCAGTGCCGATGCGCTGGTCACCGCTGAACTGGCGTTGATCCTGTTTAGCAAAGCGCGCCAGCAAGCGCTCGACAGCCTGCCCGTGCTGCTGCAACAGCTCAATAGCCGGCGGCGTAAACTGGCGCATTCGATCTAGCAGCCCTACAGATCGCGCATCAACAAGCCATATTCCAGCTGCACCTCAGGCGGCACGGGCAGGTACAGCACGTGGCCGTCCCCAGGGGCGACGGTCATTGCCTGGCCATTACGGTTTTCCAGCTGTTCAAGGCTAAAGCGCAGGTTGCCCTGGGGGGTCATCAGCTCCAGGCCGTCGCCGATGGCAAAGCGGTTTTTCACCTTAACCTCAGCCAACTCGCCGCGCCGCTCGCCTGTCAGCTCACCGACAAACTGCTGCTGTTCGGAGACCGAGCTACCGCGCTGGTAGTTCTGGTATTCGTCGTGCACATGGCGGCGCAGAAAACCCTCGGTGTAACCGCGATGGGCCAGGGATTCCAGAGTGTTCATCAGGCTCTTGTCGAACGGCTTGCCGGCGATGGCATCATCGATGGCCTTGCGGTACACCTGAGCCGTACGCGCCACGTAGTAGTGGGATTTGGTGCGCCCCTCGATTTTCAGTGAGTGCACGCCCATCTGCACCAGACGCTCGACATGCTGCACCGCGCGCAGGTCCTTGGAGTTCATGATGTAGGTGCCGTGCTCATCTTCAAACGCCGGCATGGGCTCGTCTGGGCGCGAGGCGTCCTGCAGCAGAAACACCTGCTCGGTAGGCGCGCCAACCCCCAGGGTCGGCTCAACGATGCGCACGATATCGCCCAGCTCGTTCTGAGCGCCCTGCTCGGCTTTGTATTCCCAGCGACAGGCATTGGTGCA
Source organism: Pseudomonas spirodelae (assembly GCF_034653255.1). Lineage (NCBI taxonomy): Bacteria > Pseudomonadati > Pseudomonadota > Gammaproteobacteria > Pseudomonadales > Pseudomonadaceae > Pseudomonas > Pseudomonas spirodelae. The sequence goes on from NZ_JAYEET010000045.1 coordinate 68,422, forward strand.
ACTGCCCTGATTAGGGTCGCGCTTGTTGATATAGCCCGACAGCAGGCAGCGCCCGGAGTAGGCCATGCACAGCGCACCGTGGACAAAGACCTCCAGCTCCATGCCGGGTACTTCACTGCGAATTTCGGCGATTTCTTCCAGCGACAGCTCGCGCGACAGGATGACCCGGCTCAACCCCTGCTGCTGCCAGAACTTCACGCTGGCCCAGTTCACCGCATTGGCCTGCACAGAGAGGTGAATCGGCATCTGCGGGAAATGCTCACGCACCAGCATGATCAAGCCCGGGTCAGACATGATCAGCGCATCGGGTGCCATCTCAATCACCGGCGCCAAGTCCTTGAGGAAGGTCTTCAACTTGGCGTTATGCGGGGCAATATTCACCACCACATAAAACTGCTTGCCCTGTGCGTGAGCCTCGGCAATGCCCAAGGCCAGATGCGCGTGGTCAAACTCGTTGTTACGCACCCGCAGGCTGTAACGCGGCTGGCCGGCATACACCGCATCCGCGCCATAGGCGAAGGCGTAGCGCATATTCTTCAGGGTCCCCGCCGGGGACAACAGTTCAGGGTAAGCAGGGAGAGTGGCCATAAACCGCGAGCTCGGGAAACCAAGGGGGTCGCGATTTTAGGGAGCCCGCCAAGGGGCTGTATTGATCTGTGTCTATGGCACGGCCCCAAGCTAACGCCGAAGCCGAACCAACAGGTGAATCTACAAGCCCTTAAGAGCAGGCACGCTGGTAAAGCACACCGTCACGCTCTATGCGCTTCATCTGTTGCAGCAGCGGCTTCTTCTGCGCATCCAGCGGCAGCAGCTCGGCGGTGGTGCAGTTGAGCAAATGGGGCTGATGACTGACCCGATCAACATGCTGCTTTTCAAAGCGGTACAGGTTGAACGCCACCAGGTTGCTACCCGCCGCCTCCTCGCGCAGCAGGCTTTTGCTGTCGAGCACGGTAAAGGCCGTGGTCATTGGCCAGAAGAACGTCCACGGCCGCCAAAACACCTCGCCGGACTCACTGGATACCAGCACGGACTCCGCCGGCTGACGCTGCAGCTGATGCTCGAACCAGGAGTACTCGTAGTAAATCTGGTAGCTCAGCATGCCCAAACCGCCAAACGCAGGGATGATCCACTTCGGCAAACGATTGCCCGTCAGTTTGCGCAGCAGCATGGCAATACCCGCCGCCCCCAGCCCCGCAACCCCGATGGCAAGTAGTGTCCACAACATTGACTGACTCCCGAAATAAAACGGGCCTCACAAAGAGGCCCGCTGATAAAACCCTGATCAGCATTGATCAGGCTTGATTATGCTCAGTGGCTCAACGCGCCACCAGCACCTTTGGGAGTACGTACGCTTTCCACCAGGTCTTGAATCTCCTGAGGCGGGGCCACAGTAGAGAGGGACACGGCGTAGGCAACCGCGAAGTTGATCACCGCACCCACAGTACCGATGGACAGCGGCGAGATGCCGAACATCCAGTTATCCGGGGTGTTGGCGAAGGTCGCCGTGCCAGGGATAAAGAACCAACCCAGGTACAGGAAGATGTACACGACAGTGAACACCAGGCCTACCAGCATGCCGGCAATTGCACCCTTGTCGTTTACCCGCTTGGAGAAGATCCCCATCATCAACGCTGGGAATAGCGTGGCCGCCGCAATACCGAAGGCCAATGCCACCACCTGCGCCGCAAAGCCGGGCGGATTAAGCCCCAACCAGGTGGCCAGCAGGATCGCTACCGCCATGGAAATCCGCGCAGCGCGCATTTCCCCCTTCTCACTGATCTTGGGATTGATCATGTTCTTGATCAGGTCATGACTCACTGCCGAAGAGATGGCCAGCAACAGACCCGCCGCCGTCGACAATGCAGCCGCAATTGCACCTGCTGCGATCAAGCCAATTACCCAGCTTGGCAGGTTGGCAATTTCCGGGTTAGCCAGTACCAGAATATCGTTGTTAACGGTCAGCTCGTTGCCCTTCCAGCCACGTGTTTCAGCAGTCGGAGTAAAGGCTGGAGCGGCATCGTTGTACAGCTGAATACGGCCGTCGCTATTCTTGTCTTCCCACTTGATCAAGCCAGTCGTTTCCCAGGTTTTCACCCAGTCCGGACGCTCTGCATACACCAGCGCTGGCGCCGCATCACCCTGCGGGTAGACGGTGGTCAGCAGGTTCAGGCGAGCCATGGAGGCCACAGCAGGTGCAGTGAGATACAGCAGGGAAATGAAGATCAGGGTCCAACCAGCCGACCAGCGCGCATCAGCCACTTTCGGCACAGTGAAGAAGCGAATGATTACGTGCGGCAGACCCGCCGTACCAATCATCAGCGACAGGGTGAACAACACCATATTCAACTTGCTGCTGATATCCCCGGTGTAAGAGGTGAAGCCCAACCCCATAACCACTTCATTGAGCTTCTGCAGCAGCGGCACACCTGACTCGACATGGTCACCGAACATGCCGAGCATCGGAACCGGGTTACCCGTCAGTTGCAGGGAGATAAACACCGCAGGAATGGTGTAAGCAATGATCAGCACCACGTACTGCGCCACCTGGGTGTAGGTGATGCCCTTCATGCCGCCGAACACCGCGTAGCAGAACACCACGCCAGCCGCGATCCAGATACCGGTGGAGTTGCTCACTTCAAGGAAGCGCGAGAATGCCACACCCGCACCAGCCATCTGGCCGATTACGTAGGTGACGCAGATGATGATCAAGCACACCACGGCAGCCAGGCGTGCGCCATTGCTGTAGAAGCGGTCGCCGATGAAGTCTGGCACGGTAAACTTACCGAACTTACGCAGGTAAGGCGCCAGCAGCATGGCCAGCAGCACATAACCGCCGGTCCAGCCCATCAGGTAAGTGGAGTTGGCATAACCGCCGGCAGCGATCAGCCCCGCCATGGAAATAAAGGAAGCGGCCGACATCCAGTCAGCCGCAGTGGCCATGCCGTTGGTGACGGGGTGAACACCACCGCCAGCGACATAGAATTCCTTGGTTGAGCCGGCACGGGCCCAGATGGCGATGCCGAAATAGAGCACGAAGGAGGCGCCCACAAACAGCATATTGATTACAAACTGGCTCATGGGTTATTCCTCGACACCGAATTGTTTATCGAGTTTGTTCATTCTCCACGCGTAGAAGAAAATGATCCCGACAAAGGTGATGATCGAACCTTGCTGAGCGAACCAGAAACCAAGGTCAGTACCACCGACAGAAATGCCTGCCAACATGGGTCGAAGCAGTATGGCGAAGCCGTATGAGACCACTGCCCAGACAATCAGGCTCCACGTGATCAGCCGAACATTCGCCTTCCAATACGCTGCAGCGTTAGCTTTTTCAGAAGTCATAAACTCCTCCGGTTATTGTTATTCTCGTACAGCTTCAAACTAGCAGCAGGACACCACAAGCCGACAGATAGACATTGGTATTAGCTGGCGGGCGCCTCGCTGAATTTTTATATTTCTCCTTAATTAACAATCACTTCGCTGAAAATTAAGGCGCTCCAACGGGTCACCACACCACCTTGGTCTAACACCCTGCGCAGTACGGCCTGCCAATACCTGCGCACAACAGCCCCGTACGCAGCGCCTCAGACCAGGCGGAAAGCGCATTTAAAAGCTCGGAAATGGCCGCGGCCGGGTAAGCGTAGCAGCTGAAAAAACAGGCATTAATGCACGCGCTGATCGTTGGAGTGCCTCGACGCCGGCGCAGCCCGCATCGGCTGAAGTCGACAAAAACAATATGACGCCATCAAATCAGCCATAGAAAAGGCAGCCCCACCCGACGCTGTTTATTGCAGTGCGCTGAACATTATCTAGATTATTAACCCGTACGCTTTCCGTTAAAAACTCAAGGCCATACTGCATACATAAAGTGCGCCTTCACACAGGGCGCCTACTGCGTAAAAAGCAATCGAGCAATAAAGGCTCGCACGGCACTAAAACAGCCCCTCTATCACCGTGAAAAAACTAAAATACATTGCATTCGCAGAACTGGCAGCAGGCTGCCGAGCCCGCCAGGCGGCAGGCTTGCTTATATTCCTAGATGCATTATGGTAGCGCCCATAGGTTGCTGGCTGACAATAAAGCAAACTTTTTACTGCGCCGTTAAATAACCACTTATCTACCGACAAAAAACGCCAAGAACGTCTAAATCCTGCGTTGAATCAGCAATAGCTGATTAGTCATTAAACCTTAGACACAAGAAATATTATTAACCCAGAAACCTCACTAAACACCGAAGCCCGCCTATTTAACCCATTAATAAACACCCATAGCCGTCTGTTTATTTAACCGGTTTAATCCGGACTTGTTGCGTCTAGGAGACACCATGACGTTGCATACACGCAAAGCCCTGTTAAAAAACGCCCGCGTTTGTTTGATTGGTCCACGTGACCTGACGGCGCTAATCGGCAAACTTGAGCGTATCGAGCGCTTACGCTCGAGCGGCCACCTGGCTCAGGTAGCCAGCATCGGCAGCACGCTCAAACTACTCGACCTGGAAGCCGACAGCATGGCCAAACTGACTTTGGTGGCAAACAGCCAAAGCAGCCCGGATATCCATGAAGTTTCAATCTTTTCGCCACTCGGCAGCGCGCTACTTGGCGCGGTATCAGGCGAGGTCATTTCCTTGCAAAACTTCGCAAGAGGCTGTCGCTACTTGGTAATCAGCGTGGTGGACGCAGACGCAGAGACCGACTAACCAGCCCCTCTGCGCTCCGCCTCGCAGACACTGCAGCTCGTTTCAGCGGCCACCCGGCTTATCGCTTGGCCGCTGCTCAGGCGCTATCGGCTGATAGGTGCGCGCCTGCCAAGCGCGCGCACTCGGGCGCGGAAACAGTCGAGCAATCTGCACGGCCAAATGCGCACCAAGCCGCGCATCCTCACGCAGCCCAACATAGCCGCTCACCGTGCATACCACAGGCGAAAAAAGCCGATAGCCAGTAGCAGTGCGACCTGTCCCAGCGCCGCACACAAACTCAAGAACGATTGCACCACACGACTCTGGGCGGCGTTGACCAGCCCGGTTAGACCTTCCCAGAACGCCTCCGGCAACAGCAGCAGGCTCAACTGCGCCAGCGGTTGACCGGTTAGCTGCAGGCCTTTGATCAGGTCAAACTGGCCACAGAACATCAACCCCAAGAGAACCCCTATGGCTACTGCCAGGCCCAGGGCGATACAGGCGGAAAACTGAATGAATAAGCGCATTGTGTTTACCTCTCCAAGGCGGGCGCAGCCTGAGCGGCGCCCTGGCTAAGTCAAAGGCTGCTGGCCGGACCGGCTTTACCCACGCCGTACCAGTCGAGTTTGCGCGTCAGCACCATCACCCCGGTCAGCACAGCAAACACCAGGACCGAGCCCATCAGCAGGGCGTAATCCTCAGCCCCAAGCAGACCGAACAACATGCCGTAGAGCAGCGCCAACAAGGCGCCGAAACCCGCGCCGCGCAGGGCGCTGTGCAATACGTAGCTGACGTAGAAGCCAATCAGCAGCACACAGGCCGTCGCGGCAATGCCATAGGCCAAGGCAAAACTCAGGTGTTCAGAGAGCGACAACAGCAGCAGGTAAAACAGCGCCAGCGACATGCCCACCAGGGCGTATTGCACCGGGTGCACGGCCATGCGCTTGAGCACTTCAAAGAGGAAGAACACGGCGAAAGTCAGGCCGATAAACAGCAGCGCGTATTTGATTGCCCGTTCGGTTTTCAGGTACTGGTCCACCGGGTCGACAAAACTCACGCCAAAGTGGCGAGCGGTCAGCGCCTGGCAGCTGTCACCCCGCACACAATCGGCCAACGCTTCTTCCAGGTTGGTGGCGAAGAAACTGGTCTGCCATTGCGCCTGGAAACCCTTGGCTGTGATTTCTCGGCTGCTCGGCAGGTATTCACCGATAAAGCTCGGATGCGGCCAGCTCGAGGTCAACTCGACCCGGCTATCACGGCCCACCGGGGTGATGCTCAGTTGCTCGGTGCCCTGCAGTTTCAGGTCAAAGGCAAACTCTAGGCTTTGCCCGCCCAGGGTATTCAGCGCCGGCAACGGTGCATGCACACCGGCGCCGAAACGCTCATCGGCACTGCCAGGGGCAAAGCTCAGGTTTGTGCCGTTGAAGCGCAATTGCAGGTCATTGCTGATGCCGCGAATGTCACTGATACCGACCGAGAGGAAGGGCCGGTCGAACTGGTACAGCCCCAGATCGCCCCCCAAGCCAAGCCGAACCGGCAGCTTGAAGGCGCCACTGATCTGGTTGTCGCTGCGGTACAACAGCGCCTTGTAGATACCACGCGCCCGCTCTTCAGTGCTGACCGTACCGTTGAGCACAAAACGCTCCGGCAGGAAGTACAAGCGGCCTCGACTCTTCTGCTCTTCCAGGTAGCGCTCGCCGGTCTTGGCGTGGGTTTTCCACTGGTTCCAAACCTTGGTGTAAGGCATGACCAGAATTGGCCCGGTGAGCTGTTGGCGATAACTGGAACTGCGGGCGATATCCTGCAACACCTGTGCCCGCTGCTGCTGCCGCTCGCTCACTAGCCCGCCGATCATCAGCAACGGTATCAGCAACAACACGATCAATAAGGCGATAGCGCCCAACTTGAAACCCAGAATACGGTTCATGGTGCAACTCTCCGCTACGGTTTAGGTAGGCAGAGTCTGGGCAGCGCAAGTGGGGGTTTTATGGCGGGAAGATGGAGAATGTGTGGAGAGTCGCGGCAAATGGCCAAGCGCCGCGCGCCGGCAAGTTGAACGGAGCCGCCCTGGTAAACCGGGGCGGTTTAGCCCTTAAAAACTCAAGTTAAAATTACCCGTGCCGAATATGCCGACCAAGCCGACCACAATCAGATAGATCGCCACGATGTAATTCAGCAAGCGCGGTACCACAAGGATCAAAATACCGGCGATAAGCGAAAGCAGCGGAGTAAGGGCTAGGGTCATGATCGTTACCTGAGGGTTATTGAACCGCCAGTATGCGCGCCAGGCCCAGACCGCACAGCACTATCTACGCACGCGCGTTGGCGCTTACCCAATGGGTCAAGACAGGCTGCGCAGCCGCTGCAATGGCTCTACTCGCCGCGAATATATTGTTCCAGCTGCTGAATCAGGCTGGCCTGCTCGGCGATGGTGGTTTTGACCAAGTCACCAATCGACAACAGGCCGATGAGTTCGCCTTCAGCCAATACCGGCAAGTGGCGTAAATGGCGGTCGGTCATCAGCTGCATGCAATGCTGCGAGGTGTCACGCGGGCTCACCGTTAAGACATCTGCTGTCATAATTTCGCTGATCGAAATATCGCCCGCAGCGCGCTCCAGCAGCACGACTTTACGCGCGTAGTCACGTTCGCTGACGATGCCGGCCAGGCGGCCCTTGTCCAACACCACCAGCGCACCGATGCCTTTTTCGGCCATCAGCTTGATCGCTTCGAGTACCGAAGTGGTCGGGGTGACGCTATAAACCGCGGCCTGCGGCTTGGCGCGGAGTATCTCGGCGACTGTGATCATGCAGTGGCTCCTGCTCAGTTTCTTCTTAGACAGTAAGGATAGTGCGCGGACTGGCCCTCGTCGCCAACCCAACGACTCGATCAGAGCATCTGCCCGAACTCAACGCAACCTGCAAACGCAGTACCAAGCGAACCGCTCACTCACCCAGGAAACGCGGTAATCGCAGGCACACCTCGACGCCGCCTTGCGCATTGCCGATCTGCAATGCGCCGCCGTGCAGTTGCATCACCTCCTCGACAAAGTTCAGCCCCAAGCCGGTGCTCTTGCGCCCGCTATTGGGGCGCGGCAGCGAGTAGAACCGTTCGCTCAGGCGCGTTAAGGCATAGTCGGGAATGGGCTCGCCCTGGTTGAACAAGCGCACTTCAACCTGCTCACCACGTGCCTGCGCACTAAAGCGAATCAGGCCGCCAGGGGGCGTGAAGTCCAGAGCGTTATCCAGCAGATTGGCCAGCGCCTGACGCAGCAGAAACGCCTCACCACACACACTGAGCGCAGGCTCAATCAGATTCTCAACTTGTAAGTCGCCGGCCTCAATGCGCGCCATCTGCGCCTGCAATAACGCGTCGATCAATGGCCGCAGCGGCACCTCCACCTGCTCTTCCAAGCCTTGACGTTGCTCGACCTGAGCCAGGTGCAGCAGGCGCTCAATCAGTTGCTGCATGCGCGCGCTTTCCTGCTCGATATTGGCCACGAAGCGCTGGCGTTGTGCAGCCGGCATCTCGCTGTCGAGTAATTCCGCTGCGCCGCGAATCGCCGCCAGCGGGCTTTTCAGTTCGTGGGTCAGCGTGTGCACGTAACGCTCGACATAGGCCTTGCCTTCCAGCTCGGTACGCATGTGTTCGATCGCCTCGGCCAGTTGCGCCAGCTCGCCACCGTGCACGCTCGGCAACTCGGCACGCTGCCCTGCGCTAACCGCCTGGGCGTAGCGAGTGAGCTTGCGCAGCGCGGCGCTGAGCCACAAAGACAGCAACGCTCCGATCAACAAACCGAGCACGATCAGCCCACCGCCGAGCCAGGCCAGGCGTTGCTCGGAACGCTCGATATACGGCTGCAGGGTGCGATTGGGTTTGGCCACCGAGACCACGCCGATAATCTGCGCGCCATCCATGATTGGCGCCGCCACGTACATCACCGAAGAGTCGGGATCGCTTGGGTCTTCCTTGGTTGAACGCGCACCGTATTCGCCGCGTAGAGTCAGCAGCACATCGTTCCAACGCGAATAATCCTGGCCCACCGCTGCGCCCGATGAGTCGAGCAACACAACGCCCTGGGCGTCGGTTACATAGATGCGGTGGTTAACCTGGGTTTTCTCCACGCCCCAGATCTGCGCGCGCGGCTGACGTTGACCGTAGGCCTGTAACACCTGCGGTAAACGGCTCTGTTGCAGGCGGCCGGCTTTGACCTCATCGCGCAAAATCTCCGCCAGCAGGTTGGCGGTATCGACCAGGGTTTCCTCGGTGGACTGACGCACTCCGGGGCGGATTTCATCCATCACCGTGCTCAGGACAAACCAGCCAGCCAGGCCGACAAACAGGAAATACACCAGAAAGATGCGAATCCCCAAGGGCATCAGGCGTGCCTCGGCGAGTAGCTGTAACCCAGGCCGCGATGAGTCTGGATCGGCTCGGCATCAGCGCTCACCTGACGCAGCTTGGCGCGCAGGCTTTTGATATGGCTGTCGATGCTGCGCTCGTAGCCGGCATCGGCGGCGACACCCAGACCATCAAGCAGTTGCTCGCGGGAGAACACCCGTTCGGGCTGCGCCAGCAGGCTTTGCAGTAGACGGAACTCATGGCGGGTCAGGCTGAGTAATTGGCGGTGGTAGTGAATCTGCACCCGCTCGCTGTCGAGCTGGAACGGCCCATCAACCGGGCCCGCAGCGGGCACTTCACGCGGCACCATACGCTTGAGGATGGCTTTGACCCGCGCCGCCACCTCCCGTGGGCTAAAGGGCTTGACCACGTAATCGTCGGCACCGATTTCCAGGCCCACCACCCGGTCGATCTCCTCACTGCGTGCGGTGAGGAAAATCACCGGCACCTCAGAGAACCGCCGTAGGCGCTTGCAGGCTTCAAAGCCGCTGATATCCGGCAGGCCCACATCGAGAATCAATAGATCCGCCGGATTGCGCTGCTGTTCGGCCAGAGCCTGCTCGGCCAGGCTTAGCCAGGTGGTGGTAAAGCCTTCGTTCTGCAGAGCGAAGATCAGGGTGTCGGCGATCGCGGCTTCGTCTTCGACAATCAGAATGTGCGGCATGGCGTCCTGCTCGTGGCAATTCGGCGAGGAGCCTGCGACAGCCAGCCGATAGCGTCAAGGTCGGGCGCGGAGCCGATGGACAAGCTGCGCGTTGTCCACCCTACACCGGCCTGGCCTTAATCCAGCTTGAAGCGCGCCGTATTCTGCGCCAGCACCTGACTCCCCTGGCGCAGCTCTTCGGCCGCGTGACTCACCGCCTGCGCGCCTTCAAGCAAGGCACTGGCGGCCTGATCGACCTGCTGAATATTGCCGCTGACTTCATCGGCCGTAGCGGCCTGCTGCTCGGCAGCCGTGGCGATTTGTGCCAGGCGATCAGTCACCAACTGCACCGATTCAACAATCGCACTCAAGTCTTCGCCCATGGTCAGCACGCTGCCCACATCCCCTTCGGCCTGACGTACAGCCTCTTCCATCTGGGTGACTGACTGGCCGACCACGCGGTGCAGGTTGGCTACCGTCTCGGCAATTTCCGCGGTGGAGTTTTGCGTGCGCTGCGACAGCAAACGCACCTCATCAGCGACCACCGCAAAACCGCGCCCCTGCTCACCGGCACGCGCGGCTTCAATGGCCGCATTGAGCGCCAGCAGGTTGGTTTGCTCGGCAATGCCCTTGATCACATCCACCACACGGGTGATCTGTTCAGTCTGCGTGCGCAGTTGCTGCAAGGTGGTGGCGCTTTCACCCAGACGGCTGCTGAGTTGGCGCATGCTCTGGCTGGTGCGGGTGCTGCGCTGGTTACTTTGGCTGGCGATCTCACGGGTTTGGTTGGCCTCTACCGCGGCTTGCTCGCAACTCTGCGCCACGCTTTGTGCAGTGGCGGCCATTTGCGTGGCGGCGGCAGCAATCTGGCTCATTTGCGCCTGCTGCTGCTCGACCGACGCCAGCGCATTGCGCGCTTCGCCATTGAGCACCTGCACCGTACCGCCTAACTGTTGGCTCTGCTGGTCAACCCCCTGCATGGAGCCACGTAACTGCTCGACAGCGGCATTCAGGGCCATGGCGATACTGGCCAGATCATCCGCGCCGTGCACCTGCATGCGCACACGCAGATCGCCGTCACGCAGCCCCTCTGCAGCCTGGATGATGCCGGCCGTGCTGCGACGGATAGAGGCATTCAGGCAGAACAGTACATACAGCGCCAGCACACTCAGCAGGCTGAATACACCGACAACCTCAAGCATGGCGACCTGAGCCTTCTGCCGGTAATAACCGAGGCTGCCAGCAAACTGCTGGTACAGCGCGGCCTGCAAACCGAGCAGCTGACCCTGCAGGGTTTCAATGCGCTGCACGAACTGCTCGGGGGTCAGGGCCATCGGGCTGGCTTCGAACATGTCGCGGTCGATACCCGCGAGGAAGGCCTCATAGCCCTGCAACGCTTCATCATAAGGACCTTGCAGCTGCTGCATTGCGCGCGGCGCTTCGATGCCGAGGGTCGATTGCGCCTTGAGTAGCTGACTGCGCGACTCATCCAGGCTGCGCCGCAGGTCGCGGATCAGTACGCGACTCTGCAGGGTGAAATGCTGCGACACCACCGCGCCATACCCCTGGCTGGCAAAACTGCCCAATTGCTCGAGCAGGCGCGGCAAGGTGTAGGTCAACTGCTCCATCATCAGGTAGGTGTCGAGATGCGGGTCGAGGATCAGGCCACTGTCGGTGGCCACTTGCTCGCGCAGTGCAAGCAGCGTCAGGAGGTTCTTTTGGTAACGCTCAAGCGCATCTGGCAGGGCGAGTTTACCCAGCACATCAACGCTCAAATCGGCCGTCCCGGCGTTGAGGGTCTGCACATGCTGGCGGGCCTGGTCACTCAGTAGCGCTGACTGGAGTGGTTGCTCCAGGGCCTGCAAGGTCGTCCCGAGGTCAGCTTCACGCTCACGCAACAATGCTTCGGCGGCTTTCTCTGTACCCTTCCAGCGCGACAGCAAGGTGCGTTGCTGAATCAACGCGTGCTGTACACCGGCCATGACCTGCAGCGCACTACTGCCTTCGAGTTCATGGTCAATGGCGTTGAGCCGATCGAGGTTATTGCTAATGATGACCCACAGTGAAAACCCCAACGGCAGAGCAAACAACACAAACACCAGCTGAAATTTACGCGCAAAGCTGAACCGTTCCAGCAGCCGCACGCCCGGTTTGAGTACTCCAGTCATACACACCTCAACCTGTGAAGCGCGCCAACTACAAGGGCACGCCAGAGCAAAGTCTCAAGCAAGAAGCACGCCCAGGCCGCGAATCTGTGGGGGTTGATGGACACGAGCAAGGGTGAAGGGTACATAGCGCGAGCACGGCAGATTGCCGACTCAGCGCACGGGATTAATTGGCGAGACCGCTCCAGAGCTCGTCGACATGGCGAAACCCCCACGTTTCGGCGCTCTCACGCCCGATGATTTTGTCGCGCCCGCCCAGCTTGCTCAGGTCGAGGACCTCCTGAGGAATCGGGGTTTTCGCCTTGGCCGAAAAAAATACTTTGACCTTGGGTGCGAGCAGGGATTTAGCCTGCTGTTCAATGACCACACCAATGCGCCCGCTTTCCAGGCGCACCAGCGAGCCCACCGGGTAGATGCCCACAGTTTTGACAAACGCCTGAAACACCACCGGGTCAAAGTGGCCTTTCCATTCGGCCATCTTGCGGATTGATTCAGCCGGGTCCCAGCCTTGCTTATAGGGCCGATTGGAGGTGATGGCGTCATAGACATCGCACACCGCCCCCATGCGCGCATACAGGCTGATTTGTTCACCGACTAGGCGATGCGGGTAGCCGCTACCGTCCATTTTCTCGTGGTGGTGCAGGCACACGTCCAACACCAGTGCGCTGACTTGCTTGCTCTCCAACAACATGCGCGAACCGGCCTCGGGGTGATCGCGCACCGTGGCGAATTCATCATCGCTAAGCTTGCCCGGTTTATTCAGCACGGCATTGGGAATCGCCATTTTGCCGATGTCATGCAGCAAGCCGGCAAGCCCGGCTTCGCGCACCTGCACCTCGTTAAGGCCTAAATTGCGCGCCAGGGCGATCATCAGCGCACAAACGGCCACTGAGTGCATATAGGTGTATTCATCGGCGTTTTTTAGCCGCGCCAGGCTGATCAACGCATTGGGATGGCGCATGACCGATTCGGAGATTTCCTCGACCAACTCACCGGCCTGCCCAAAGTGCAGCGCCTGGCCCATGCGCGCATCGCTGAACATGCTGATAATCGCTGCCTTGGAGCGGGCGCAGAGTTTGACCGCACGCCGCACCTCGTCCTCCATCGACATTGCCAGGCTGACGACGGGCGCCTGCACAGCCGCGAGCAATTTCGCCTCGGCCTGAGCTGCCACCTCTTCAGGGCTCACGCTGGGGACGCCGGCATCGACATCCAGCCCCTTGCTGACGTCGATCCACAACTCGCCAATGCTACTGACCTTGATCCGCTGCAGGTCTTTTGCCGACTTGAGCAAAAACTTGGACTTCCAAAAGGGGTGGTCCATCCATGCGCCACAGAACTCATGGATATACATACCGATACGCACGTCGGCCACAGCAATGCGCTTCAACATGGGTTGCCTCAGGTGAAAAAACCAATACCGCATAGACAGCGTAGATGATCACGCCGTCTGTATTGGTATGAACTTAGGCCGTCGATGGCAATAAGACATCAGTCGCGGACAAGCACCTGCCGACGGACCTGACTTATCCCAACCGCCCCTAAAATACCGGGCATACCACTCTTTTAGCCGAATATAGCCACTCAATCGCCACAAATTCTTCGCATCACGGTCATTGCCTTGAATGCATCCGCGCGCCCCACTCAAGGGCCAAGCCCTGCCTTGAACGCAAAACCGCACAATCCCCCCTGAACAACGGGCAAAAACCGCATTCAATCGCACCCTACCCGCAGCAAATCAGCGGCCATTTTTAGCGACTCAACCACGACCCAGCGACTGGTTTTTTGATTCCCTTGCCACACACTTTTGGCTGCCGTGAGTGGCGATTTTTTGTTTTAGACTGAACAGTCAAACAACAAAAACAGCTAAAAAAGCCCTTCGTTCAAAAAAAATTACAGCTTTTTGCGATTGCCGCGCAGCCCCCTAACCACCTTACCTGCGGCCGATTCAACGACTACGCGCCACGGCTGGCGCGGCCTCCAGCCTTGCCCAAGGCAGCGAAACATCTGTTATGGTTTTTATAGGCAGTCGCTAGGCCGCTGCACTTCAGCATGCTCACTTTCGCGATTTTTCGCCGCTGATCGTTAACGATTTGCCGGTGATGATCACGCCCCGCTGAAGCCGTTCGCCATGGCGAACACGACCTGGTTGACGCTCGAACTGACAACGCACCTCGTGACGAGATGTGTTTGCCCGAACCATCGGGCGGTTTTACCTGCAGAGGATATGGATCACGGTTTGCAATACGGCAAAGAACGGTTTACTCAACAGCACTCCCGCGTTTCGCCCACGTTCATTGCGTACCTGGAGCGGGGCCGCCCCCATGCCCGACGCGACCCGCGTCATCCCGCCGTGTCATCCCTCCCTGCCTTCACCCACTCAAGCCTGCCACGCTCGCCAATGTCAGCGCGCGCTGTCCGTTATTGCCTTGGCATTTGCCCCGCGCAGCTACGCAGGCCCCTTGAAGGGACACCCACTGCATGCCATCTGGAAAAATCGTTGTCGAAAATCTCTACAAGGTCTTCGGTGACAATCCACAAGACGCCATCGACCTGCTGAAACAGGGCTGGGATAAAGAGCGCATCCTCGCCGAAAAAGGCGCTGTAATCGGCGTTCGCGACGTTTCATTCAGCGTCGAAGAAGGTGAGATTTTTGTGCTGATGGGCCTCTCCGGCTCCGGCAAATCGACTTTGATTCGCCTGATCAACCGTTTGGTCGAACCCAGCGCGGGTAACGTCTTTATCGACGGTCAGAACGTCGCCAAGATGCCGCAAGCGGAGCTGGTGGAACTGCGCCGCCGCGACATGAGCATGGTCTTCCAGTCCTTCGCCCTGATGCCTTCGCTGAGCGTGCTGGATAACGCCGCCTTCGGCCTGGAAGTGGCCGGCGTGGCCCGCAAGGAGCGCGAAGAGAAAGCCATGGAGGTGCTCACCCAGGTTGGCCTGGACAGCTTTGCCGACAAGTACCCGCACGAGTTGTCTGGCGGCATGCAGCAACGCGTCGGCCTGGCGCGCGCCTTGGCGGTCGACCCGTCGATGATGATCATGGACGAAGCCTTCTCGGCCCTCGACCCACTCAAGCGCCGCGAGATGCAGGACCTGCTGCTGGACCTGCAGAAAGAACACCGGCGCACCATCATCTTCGTCTCCCACGACATCGAGGAGGCCATGCGCATCGGCACCCGCATCGGCATCATGGAGGGCGGCAAACTGGTGCAGGTCGGTACGCCACAAGAGCTGGTGGATAACCCCGCCAACGATTACGTGCGCAACTTCTTCGACACCGTCGACACCAGCCGCTACCTCACCGCCGGGCAAATCATGACCGACACGGTGCCGCTGTATGTGCACAACGGCGAAGCGCCAGATGCCGCGCAGATCTGTCAGGAGCTGCAGGATCAGGATCAGCACTACGCGTTTATCGTCAATGAGAACAACGAATTCCAAGGCTCCATCAGCCTGGAAAAGATCGCCCTGATGGTCAACGGTGATGCCGTTCAACCGCTGGAGCCCGACGCCCTGCAACAGATCGAGCCGCTGTCCCATGACATGCCTCTGGAGCAGATCATTGGCCGCGTGGTGGAAACCGACGGCCCGGTGCCGGTAGTCGACGAGGACGGCCAATACAGTGGCTCGATTAGCAAGGGCAGCCTTCTGAGCCGCATGCAGGGAGAATCCAATGAGTGAGAAAAAAATCGACCTGGGCACCTGGGTCAACGACGGCGTGGAATACCTGCTGGATAACTACAGCGGCGCGTTCGACAGCATTGGCGGCGTGGTCAATGGCTTCTCCGAGGCCCTGGAAAACCTGCTGATGTGGCCGCCCGCCTGGCTGCTGATCGCCCTCTTCGTCGCGCTGGGCTTGTGGCGCATCGGTGTGAAGTTCGCGGTGTTTACTGCCGTTTCCTTTGCTCTGATCGTGCTGACCGGCTTCTGGGAGCAGACCGTGGTGACCCTCGGCCTGACCTTCTCCGCCACCCTGATCAGCCTGCTGCTGGGCATTCCACTGGGCATCTGGGCCGCCAGCAGTGAGCGGGTAGCCACCACCATTCGTCCGGTGCTGGATTTCATGCAGACCATGCCGGCGTTCGTTTACCTGATCCCGGCGGCCATGCTGTTCGGCCTCGGCCGCGTGCCCGGGATCATCGCCACGGTGATCTTTGCCATGCCACCGGCGGTACGCCTGACCAACCTGGGCATCCGCCAGGTCAACAAGGAAATCGTCGAAGCCGGCCAGTCGTTCGGCTGCACCGGGCGCCAGCTGCTGTTCAAGGTGCAACTGCCCAACGCCATGCCTTCGATCATGGCCGGGGTTAACCAGACCATCATGATGGCCTTGTCGATGGTGATCATCGCCTCAATGGTCGGCGCTGGCGGCCTGGGCAACGAGGTGCTGGCCAGTATTCAGCGCCTGGATATCGGCCTCGGCTTTGAAAGCGGCATGGCGGTGGTACTGCTGGCGATCATCCTCGACCGCATCACCGAAAGCTTCGGCAACCCGCAAATCGCTAATCGCCCCGGCGTGTTCGCCTGGCTCAACGCCAAGCTGCAACGCACGTAACGCCCCCACTTTTTGCTCAAGGAGTTAGCCATGAACCCGATCAAAAGCCTTGCTGGCGTCACCCTTATCAGCTGCGCCCTGACCCAGGCCGCCTGGGCCCAAGAGCCTGAAAGCTGCAAACAAGTGCGCTTCGCCGAAATCGGCTGGGCCGACATTGCCGCCACCACCGGCGTGGCCATGACCCTGACCGAAGGCCTGGGCTACCAGCCGCGCAAAATCATGGCTTCGGTGCCCATCGCCTTTACCGGCGTGAAGAAAGGCCAGATTGATGTCTTTCTCGGCTACTGGGCACCCTCCATGGATGCGGTGATCGAGCCGTTCCTCAAGGATGACGGGGTAAAAGTCCTGCCCAAAGCCAACCTCGAAGGCGCCAAGTACACCCTGGCAGTGCCGACTTACGCCGCCGAAGCCGGCCTCAAGAGTTTCCAGGATATTGCCAAGTTCAAGGACCAGCTGGGCGGCAAGATCTACGGCATCGAGCCCGGTAATGACGGCAACCTGCTGATCGAGAAAATGATCGAGGACAACCAGTACGCACTGGGCGACTTCCGCATGGTCGAGTCCAGCGAAGCCGGCATGCTAGTGCAGGTGCAGCGCGCCGTGAAGAAGCAGCAACCGGTGGTCTTCCTCGGCTGGGCGCCGCACCCGATGAACACCCAGTACGACCTGACCTATCTGGCGGGTGGTGACGAGGTATTCGGCCCCGATTACGGCGCCGCCAAGGTCTATACCGTCGTCTCGAAAGACTACGAGGCGCGTTGCGCCAACGTTGGCAAGCTGCTGAACAACCTGCAGTTCAGCGTCGAGATTGAAAGCCAGCTGATGGACAAGGTGCTGCAGAAAGAAGACCCCACCAAGGTCGCCAAAGACTGGATCCGCGCCAACCCACAGGCGCTCGACCAGTGGCTGCAGGGCGTGACCACCTACGACGGCAAAGACGGCGCCGCTGCGGTTAAGCAGTACCTGGCGCTCTAACCCCGCCGGGCAGGCCTCAGCGCCTGCCCACTCTTCTATATGTTCGCCAACCTCACCGCTGTTACTTAGCGGCTATCTGATATGGAGCACACTTCGTATGCGCACAATCAAGACTCGTTGCCTGCAAGCACTCGGCGTCGCCACCCTGGCGTTGGGCATGTCCAGCGCCATGGCAGCCGACCCGGTCACTCTCAAAATCGGCTACGTAAACGGCTGGGACGACAGCGTAGCGACCAGCCATGTGGCAGCAGAAATCCTGCAAAGCAAGCTCGGCTACGACGTAAAACTGCTGCCGGTTGAGCCTGCCATCATGTGGAACGGCCTCGCCCGCGGCGACCTCGACCTGACCCTCAGCGCCTGGTTGCCGGTCACACACGGCGAGTATTACGCCAAGGTCAAAGACAAGGTCGAAAGCCTCGGCACCAACTACGACGGCGCGAAAATCGGCCTGGTTGTGCCGAACTACGTCAACGCCAAAAGCATTGAAGACCTGAATGCATCAGCCGCCGACTTCGATGGCCAGATCACCGGCATCGACGCGGGTGCGGGCATCATGCGCCGCACGGAAGAAGCGATTGACGCCTACAAGCTCGACCTCAAGCTGCTGAGCAGCTCTGGCCCAGCCATGGCGTCCGCATTGGCGCGCGCCGAGAAGTCGCAAAAAGCCATTGTCGTACCGGGTTGGGTACCGCATTGGATGTTCGCCAAGTGGGACCTGCGCTTCCTCGAAGACCCGAAGAATGTCTATGGCGATGCCGAACATGTCGACACCATGGCCAACCCAGGCGTGAAGGATAAAGCACCGGAAGCCGTCGCGTTCCTCAACAAGTTCAACTGGGACAGCGCTGAGATTGGCTCGGTCATGCTCGCCGTACGCGACGGTGCCAAGCCCGCTGCGGCGGCCAAAGACTGGGTTGCCAAGCACCCAGAGCGCGTCGCTGAGTGGCTTAAGTAAGCCGCCCCGGCTGATTAAAAAGGGCGAGCGAATGGCTCGCCTTGTTCGGCCTACTCGTCGATGGCCGCCAGCCCCTTAGCGGCCTGGCGGCGCTGGATTGTCACGGCGTGGCGCTGGCCTTCGCCCCCACGCGCGGCCCCGCCGTGAAAAAGCCGCGCCAGCGTGGCAAACTGGCCGGCCGCTTAGGCCGTGACGCCTCCATCCTTCACCCAATGACTCAAGAGGTTTGCATGACCTGGACTGTCTATCTCTCCGGCGAAATTCACAGCGACTGGCGCCAGCAAATCATGTCGGGGGCCGAACAACTTGGCCTCGACATCCACTTCACCTCCGCCGTTACCGACCACGAAAGCAGCGACGCCGCCGGTGACGTGCTGGGCGCCGAAAGCCAGCCCTTCTGGCGTGACCACAAGTCTTCCAAGGTCAACGCCATCCGCACCAAAAACCTGATTGAACAGTGCGACATTGCGGTGATCCGCTTCGGTGATAAATACAAGCAATGGAACGCTGCCTTCGACGCCGGTTACTGCGCGGCGCTGAGCAAGCCGTATATCACCCTGCACAATGACGACATCATTCACCCGCTGAAGGAAGTCGACGCCGCCGCCATGGCGTGGGCGCAAACCCCGGAGCAGGTGGTCGAACTGCTGCGTTACGTCACCAGCGCATAAGCACCGAGTCTCTGCGCTGCCTGCGCAGAGACTCGCCCCGCTCACATCCTGCACACGGAGTCGCCCATGCCCAAGGTTGGCATGCAACCCATCCGCCGCTCGCAACTGATTAAAGCCACCCTGCAGGCTGTCGACCAAGTCGGCCTGGCTGACGCCAGCATTGCCTACATCGCGCGCCTGGCCGGGGTGTCTAACGGCATCATCAGCCACTACTTCAAAGACAAGAACGGCCTGCTTGAGGCAACCATGCGTCACCTTATGCAGGCGCTCAATCTGGCGGTACGCGAACGCCGCGCCGCGCTGCCCGACGACAGCGCACGGGCGCACCTGCGCGCCATCATCGAAGGTAATTTCGATAGCAGCCAGGTCAACGGCCCGGCCATGAAAACCTGGCTGGCATTCTGGGCCAGCAGCATGCACCAGCTCTCCCTGCGCCGCTTGCAGCGGGTCAACGACCAACGCCTGTATTCCAACCTGTGCAGCCAATTCCGCCGCACCCTGCCAGTTCCCGAGGCGCGCCAAGCAGCGCGAGGGTTGGCGGCCCTGATAGACGGTTTGTGGCTGCGCGGCGCCCTGACCGGGGAAACCTTTGACACCCAGCACGCCGCAAAAATCGCCTGCGATTATCTGGATTTGCAACTGGGCATCAACACGCCCTGACCCTTAGACAAGGCCTACAAAAACGCTGCACGCCACGAATGGCAAGGGCTGCAGCTTGCCCAAGGCTTTTTGTTGATTGAACGATCAATAAAAATAACGTAGGCTCGACCGCTAATTCCCCGCGCCGGGCGGCTCCAACGTCCGCGCTTCACCGACGAGAGGAACGATCATGCCGCGCTTCCCCGAACAACCCCTCTACATCCATGGCGCACCCAGCGCCGCCAGCAGCCAGCAGACCTTCAACAGCCTCAATCCGGCGAATGATGAACTACTGGCCGTGGTGCAACACGCCAGCCAGGCCGACGTCGAGCGCGCCGTAATCAGCGCCGCCGCCGGGCAAAAAGTCTGGGCTGCGATGACCGCCATGCAGCGCTCACGCATCCTGCGCAAGGCCGTGGATATTCTGCGCGAACGCAACGATGAGCTGGCCGAGCTGGAAACCCTCGACACTGGCAAACCGCTGTCGGAAACCCGCTACGTCGATATCGTCACCGGCGCTGACGTGCTGGAGTACTACGCCGGCCTGGTTCCCGCCATCGAAGGCGAGCAGATCCCGCTGCGCGACAGCAGTTTTGTCTACACCCGCCGTGAGCCGCTGGGGGTGGTCGCGGGCATCGGCGCCTGGAATTACCCGATTCAGATCGCCCTGTGGAAATCCGCCCCAGCGCTGGCCGCCGGTAACGCGATGATCTTCAAACCCAGCGAAGTCACGCCGCTGTCGGCGCTCAAACTCGCCGAGATTTACAGCGAAGCCGGCGTACCGGATGGCGTCTTCAACGTGCTGAATGGCGACGGCCAGGTGGGCCAGTGGCTTACCGAGCACCCAGGCATCGAGAAAGTCTCCTTTACCGGCGGCACCGTGACCGGCAAAAAGGTCATGGCCAGCGCCTCCAGCTCGTCACTGAAAGAGGTGACCATGGAGCTGGGCGGCAAATCGCCCTTGATCATCTGCGCCGACGCCGACCTTGATCGCGCGGCCGACATTGCGATGATGGCCAACTTCTACAGCAGCGGCCAAGTCTGCACCAACGGCACCCGAGTGTTCGTACCGCGCGCGTTGCTGGCCAGCTTCGAAAGCAAATTGCTCGAACGGGTCAAACGCATCCGCATCGGCGACCCGCAAGATGAAGCCACCAACTTCGGCCCGCTGGTCAGCCTCACTCATCTGGAAAAAGTCATGGGCTATATCGACAGTGGCCGTGCCGAAGGCGCCCGCCTGCTGATTGGCGGCCAACGCCTGCAAGACGGCGAACTGGCCCAGGGCGCCTATGTCGCGCCGACGGTGTTCACCGACTGCACCGACAGCATGCGCATCACCCGTGAAGAAATCTTTGGCCCGGTGATGAGCCTGCTGGCCTACGACAGCGAAGACGAAGTGATCCAACGCGCCAACGCCACCGACTTCGGCTTGGCGGCCGGTGTCGTGACGTGCGACGTCAACCGCGCGCACCGCCTGATTCACCAGCTGGAAGCCGGGATTTGCTGGATCAACACCTGGGGCGAATCCGCCGCGCAAATGCCCGTGGGCGGCTACAAGCAGTCCGGTGTTGGCCGCGAAAACGGCCTGACCACCCTGCAGCACTACACCCGCCTGAAATCCGTGCAGCTCGAACTGGGCGACTTCGCCTCGGTGTTCTGATCGAGATCGTAGGATGGGTTAGCGGCGCGGCGCAGCACGTTTATGCGCACCGCAGAGCAAGGCGCCGCGTAACCCACCCGCTCGTCAATCCGATCGACCCGGTGGGTTACGGCGCACCGAGATCGGATGCATAACCAAGCCCGGTCTTGCGCCTAACCCACCCTACGGGTTGCACAGACCCGCTATTACAGGTGACGTCCATGTCCCAAGAATTCGACTACATCATCATCGGCGCCGGCTCGGCCGGTAACGTACTGGCCACCCGCCTGACTGAAGACGCCGACGTCAGCGTGCTGTTGCTGGAAGCTGGCGGCCCCGATTACCGCGTGGATTTCCGCACCCAGATGCCCGCCGCCCTGGCCTTCCCGCTGCAAGGCCGGCGCTACAACTGGGCCTACCTCACCGACCCCGAGCCGCACATGAACAACCGCCGCATGGAGTGTGGGCGCGGCAAAGGTCTGGGCGGCTCGTCCTTGATCAATGGCATGTGCTACATCCGCGGCAACGCCCTGGATTACGACGGCTGGGCCAAAGAGCAGGGGCTGGAAGACTGGAGCTACCTGGATTGCCTGCCCTACTTTCGCAAAGCGGAAACCCGCGACATCGGCGCCAATGCCTACCACGGTGGCGACGGCCCTGTGAGCGTGACCACGCCGAAGAACGGTAACAATCCGCTGTTCCACGCCATGATCGAAGCCGGCGTGCAGGCCGGTTATCCACGTACCGACGACCTCAATGGTTACCAGCAAGAAGGCTTCGGCCCGATGGACCGTACTGTCACGCCCAAAGGACGGCGCGCCAGCACCGCGCGCGGTTACTTGGATCAGGCCCGCGAACGACCGAACCTGACCATCGTCACCCACGCCCTGACTGATCGCATTCTGTTCGACGCCAAACGCGCCATCGGCGTCGACTACCTGCACGGCGACAGCAGCACAGCCACCACTGTTAAAGCTCGCCGTGAAGTGCTGCTGTGCGGCGGCGCGATTGCCTCGCCGCAAATCCTGCAACGCTCAGGCGTCGGCCCGGCAGCGCTGCTACGCGAGCTGGACATCCCCTTGGTGCATGACCTGCCTGGCGTTGGCGAGAACCTGCAGGACCATTTGGAGGTGTACCTGCAGTACGCCTGCAAGGAGCCGGTGTCTCTGTACCCGGCGCTGCAATGGTGGAACCAGCCAATGATTGGCGCGCAGTGGCTGTTCCAGGGCAAAGGCATCGGCGCCAGCAACCAGTTCGAGGCCGGCGGCTTTATCCGCTCCAGCGCAGACTTCGAGTGGCCGAACATCCAGTACCACTTCCTGCCGGTAGCGATTAATTACAACGGCAGCAACGCGGTTAAAGAGCATGGTTTCCAGGCGCACATGGGCTCCATGCGCTCGCCCAGCCGTGGGCGTATCCAGGTCACCTCCAAGGACCCGCGCCAGCACCCGAGCATCCTCTTCAACTATATGAGCAGCGCACAGGACTGGCGCGAGTTCCGCGACGGCATCCGCATCACCCGCGAAATCATGGCGCAGTCGGCGCTGGACCCGTATCGCGGTCGCGAGATCAGCCCAGGCCGGGACGTGCAGTCCGACGCCGAGCTGGATGCCTTTATCCGTGAACACGCAGAAACCGCCTACCACCCTTCCTGCTCCTGCAAGATGGGTGAAGACGTCATGGCCGTGGTTGATGGCCAAGGCCGGGTACATGGTGTGCAAGGCCTGCGCGTAGTGGATGCGTCGATCATGCCGCTGATCACCACCGGCAATCTGAATGCCCCGACCATCATGATGGCCGAGAAGATCGCCGATAAAATCCGTGGTCGCAGCCCGCTGCCGCGCAGCACGGCGCCGTATTTCGTCGCCGGCAACGCGGCTGTACGCCTGACCTCACAGCGCAGCGCCTAAGCCAGGCCGCAGTACGGCTGCAATCTGCGGGCGGCTTTGCGGCGGCCAACGTGGCCCGGATTGCAGCCGGGCAACACCGCGGCGCGGCGACCTTTAGCCGGAGAAAACCACAGGCTGCTTGAAGCTGCGGGCGAAGGGCGTCGATAATGCGCAGTTTTCAACCAGCGCCTTTGTGCGCCGCCGCACCAACGGCCGACCGAGCAGACCATGAAAGACACCATTCGCCACCTGATCCAGCAAGCCCTGACCCGCCTCACTGCCGAAGGCGTGCTGCCTGAAGGCCTGAGCCCGGCTATTCAGGTGGAGAACACCAAAGACAAGACCCACGGTGACTTCGCCAGCAATATCGCCATGATGCTGGCCAAGCCGGCCGGCATGAAGCCGCGTGACCTGGCCGAAAAGCTGATCGCCGCACTGCCCGCGGACGAGGCCATCAGCAAAGTCGAAATCGCCGGCCCGGGTTTTCTCAACTTCTACCAGAACACCCAAGCCCTGGCCGCGCGCCTGGACGCCCTGCTGGCCGATGCCAAGCTCGGCGTGCGCAAAAATGGTCCGGCGCAGCGCGTAGTGGTCGACCTGTCGGCGCCTAACCTGGCTAAAGAAATGCACGTGGGCCACCTGCGCTCGACCATCATCGGCGACGGTGTGGCGCGGGTACTGGAATACCTCGGTGACGAGGTGATCCGGCAGAACCATGTCGGCGACTGGGGCACCCAGTTCGGCATGCTGCTGGCTTATATGCAGGAAAACCCAGAGGCCGCTGAAAGCGAGCTGGCCGACTTGGAAGGTTTCTACCGCGCGGCGAAGAAGCGTTTCGACGACTCGGCCGAGTTCGCCGAGCGTGCCCGCGAGCTGGTGGTGCAGTTGCAGGCTGGTGACGCCGAATGCCTACGCCTATGGCACCGCTTCAACGATATTTCCCTGAGCCACTGCCAGGCGCTGTATGACCGCTTGGGCGTCAAACTGAGCATGGCCGACGTCAAGGGCGAGAGCGCTTACAACGACGACCTGGCCAATGTAGTCGCCGACCTCAAGGCCAAGGGCTTGCTCAGCGAAAGCGATGGCGCGCAGTGCGTGTTTATGGACGCGTTCAAGAACGCCGAAGGCAACCCGCTGCCGCTGATCGTGCAGAAGGCCGGCGGCGGTTACCTGTACGCCACCACCGACCTGGCCGCCACCCGCTACCGCGCCAACGTGCTCAAAGCCGACCGCGCGCTGTACTTCGTCGATCAGCGCCAGGCCCTGCATTTCCAGATGGTCTTCACCGCCGCGCGTCTGGCCGGTTTCGTCCCCGCCACCATGCAGCTGGAGCACATGGGCTTCGGCACCATGAACGGCGCCGACGGCCGCCCATTCAAGACCCGCGACGGCGGCACGGTGAAGCTGGTCGACCTGCTCGATGAGGCCGAAGAACGCGCCTACACCCTGGTCAAAGGTAAAAACCCTGAACTCGACGAAGCCGAACTGCGGCAGATCGCCCGCGCAGTGGGCATCGGCGCGGTGAAGTACGCCGACCTGTCCAAGCACCGCACCAGCGACTACCGCTTCAACTTCGAGCTGATGCTGAGCTTCGAGGGCAACACCGCGCCGTATCTGCTGTACGCCTACACCCGCGTGGCCAGCGTGTTCCGCAAACTGGGCAAGGGTTTTGATGAAATTCAAGGCAGCCTCAGCCTGCAGGCCGCCCAGGAAATCGAGCTGGCCGGCAAGCTCGCGCAGTTCAA
Organism: Pseudomonas spirodelae; assembly: GCF_034653255.1. Classification (NCBI taxonomy): domain Bacteria; kingdom Pseudomonadati; phylum Pseudomonadota; class Gammaproteobacteria; order Pseudomonadales; family Pseudomonadaceae; genus Pseudomonas; species Pseudomonas spirodelae. The sequence goes on from NZ_JAYEET010000045.1 coordinate 93,379, forward strand.
CGAAGTGCTTGGCAGCGTCGCCGACAAGGGCGAACCGCACCTGCTCTGCGCCTACCTGTATGACCTGGCCGGGCTGTTCTCCAGCTTCTACGAGAACTGCCCGATCCTCGCCGCCGAGGACGAGGCCACGCGTAACAGCCGCCTGCGCCTGGCCGCACTGACCGGACGCACCCTCAAGCAGGGCCTCGAGCTGCTCGGCCTGGAAACCCTGGAGCGCATGTAAGTGGCGGTGAAAAAGAAGCCCGCCGCCAAACGCGGCGCCAGCCGTTACAAGGCACCAGCGAAAAAGCCGGTGCCGGGCTGGTTCTGGCTGGTCTGCGGCCTGGTGATCGGCGGCTTTATGGTGTTTTTGTTCAGCCTCGAACCCGGCCGCGATGAAATCAAACGCAGCAAGGTCGAACAAGCCCGGGCCAACCAGGCCAGCAAAGCGGCGAGCGCCAAGCCCGCCACTCAGGAGCCGACCAAGCCCAAGTACGACTTCTACACCCTGCTGCCAGAATCAGAAGTGATCTTGCCGCAGCAGGCCGTCGAAGAGCCTGTGGTTACGCCGCCGCAGAAACCAGTAACGCCGGAAGAGGCTGCCAAGATTGATGCGGCACGTGCCCAGGCGGCGCTCAATGGTCAGGTGCCGCCACCGCCGCCGGTGATTGCCAAAGGTCCAGTCAGCTCGCAGTTTTTCCTCCAGGCTGGCTCATTCCGCCGCAAGGACGACGCCGATAGCCTGCGCGCGCAGATCATCCTGCTCGGGCAGAACGTCAAAGTGGAATCCGGCACGGTACGCGAGGAAACCTGGCACCGCGTTTTGGTTGGCCCCTTCGCCAGCCGCGAACAGCTCGGCCAAGCGCAAAAGTCCCTGGCCGCCAGCGGCTTTAGCAATCTGTTGTTACAGCAGCGCCAGGTGCAATAAACCCCACGAATTCAGGCCCTGTGGCGTGCTCTGACGACTATTTGTCGGACGGGAATCGTTCCAGGGCTTGAAGCGGGCCACCGCTGCCCCCACTTCATTCGGCATTGGGCACTTTCGCCCCGCTGCGTGGAGACTCTCCCCTTGACCACCATCGTTTCAGTACGCCGCAACGGCAAAGTCGTCATGGGCGGCGACGGCCAGGTGTCCCTTGGCAATACCGTGATGAAAGGCAACGCGAAAAAAGTTCGCCGCCTGTACCACGGCCAAGTACTCGCCGGTTTTGCCGGCGCCACCGCCGATGCCTTCACCCTGTTTGAACGCTTTGAAGGCCAACTGGAAAAGCACCAAGGCAATCTGGTCCGCGCCGCCGTCGAGCTGGCCAAAGACTGGCGCACCGACCGTTCCCTGAGCCGCTTGGAAGCCATGCTGGCCGTCGCCAACAAAGATGCTTCGCTGATCATCACCGGCAACGGCGACGTGGTTGAACCCGAGCATGGCCTAATCGCCATGGGTTCCGGCGGCGGTTTCGCCCAAGCGGCGGCCATGGCCTTGCTGCAGAAAACCGAATTGAGCGCCCGTGAAATCACCGAAACCGCGTTGAACATTGCTGGTTCCATCTGTGTCTTCACCAATCAAAACCTGACTATTGAAGAGGAAGACTGCGCCGAGTAAGGCGCGGTCTTTTCTGGAGTACCCCCGCATGTCCATGACGCCCCGCGAGATCGTTCACGAGCTCAACCGCCATATCATCGGTCAGGACGACGCCAAGCGCGCCGTGGCCATCGCCTTGCGCAACCGCTGGCGGCGCATGCAGCTGCCGGTTGAGCTGCGCGCTGAAGTCACGCCCAAGAACATTTTGATGATCGGCCCAACCGGCGTCGGTAAAACCGAAATCGCCCGGCGCCTGGCCAAACTGGCCAATGCGCCGTTTATCAAGGTGGAAGCGACCAAGTTCACCGAGGTCGGCTATGTCGGCCGTGATGTCGAGTCGATCATCCGCGACCTCGCCGATGCGGCGATCAAGATGCTGCGCGAGCAGGAGATGATCAAGGTCCGTCACCGCGCCGAAGATGCCGCCGAAGAACGCATTCTCGATGCCCTGCTGCCGCCAGCGCGCACCGGTTTCAACGAAGAAGCGGCCTCGAGCAACGACTCCAATACCCGCCAACTGTTCCGCAAGCGCCTGCGCGAAGGCCAGCTGGACGACAAGGACATAGAGATCGAAGTCGCCGACGCCCCGGCCGGTATCGAAATCATGACCCCACCGGGCATGGAAGAGATGACCAACCAGCTGCAGAACCTGTTTTCCAGCATGGGCAAGGGCAAGCAGAAGAGCCGCAAGCTCAAGGTCAAGGAAGCCCTCAAGCTGGTGCGCGATGAAGAAGCCGCGCGCCTGGTCAACGAGGAAGAACTCAAGGCCCTGGCCCTGGAAGCCGTTGAACAGAACGGTATCGTGTTTATCGATGAGATCGACAAGGTCGCCAAGCGCGGCAACACCAGCGGCGCCGATGTATCGCGCGAAGGCGTGCAGCGCGACCTGCTGCCGCTAATCGAAGGCTGCACGGTCAACACCAAGCTGGGCATGGTGAAAACCGACCACATCCTGTTTATCGCTTCCGGTGCCTTCCACCTGAGCAAGCCGAGCGATCTGGTGCCGGAGCTGCAAGGTCGTCTGCCGATCCGTGTCGAGCTCAAAGCCCTCACCCCGGAAGACTTCGAGCGCATCCTCACTGAGCCGCACGCCTCGCTCACCGAACAATACGTCGCGCTGCTGAACACGGAAGGGCTGGGCGTTCAGTTCGTCGCCGAAGGCATCAAGCGCATCGCCGAGATTGCTTACCAGGTCAACGAAAAGACCGAGAACATCGGTGCGCGCCGCCTGCACACCCTGCTCGAACGCCTGCTGGAGGAAGTCTCCTTCAGCGCCGGCGACCTGGCGGGCCAGCAAAATGGCACGCCGATCGTGATCGACGCGGCCTACGTCAACAGCCACCTCGGTGAGCTGGCGCAGGACGAAGACCTCTCGCGCTATATTCTGTAACCCCCGCCGCAATCAGCCTGGCCGCGCTTACCGCGGTCAGGCTGAATGACCTTTAACGGAAAGCAGACATGCGCATCCCCACCGCGATCAAATTGCACAAAGCCTCGAAAACCCTGGAGCTGCACTACGGGCCTGACGAGCAGTACACCCTGCCCGCCGAGTTTCTCCGTGTGCATTCGCCCTCGGCGGAAGTCCAAGGCCACGGCAAGCCTATTTTGCAAACCGGCAAGCTCGGCGTTGGCCTGAGCAAGATCGAACCTGCCGGCAACTACGCACTCAAGCTGAGCTTCGATGACGGCCACGACAGCGGCCTATTCAGTTGGGATTACCTTGAGCAATTGGCCCTGCGCCAAAGCGAACTGTGGCGTGACTACCTGGCCGCGCTTAGCGCTGCCGGCAAATCCCGCGACCCCAGCGAAAGCCTGGTCAAGTTAATGCTCTGAAGCGCCAGGTGCGCTCAGCCTCAGCAATTGCCCTAAACGCTCGGCATCTTCTCCTATTCGCCCTCTTCGCGGCGCGACAACCCGCAGCGCCACGCCAGCCCTCTAGCCGTTGGTTACTGGCCGGTTAGAGCGCATTTTCTAATCCTTCTCTGCATACTTCCTCCCTATACCGTCCAACATGCGGCTCGCTTGCACAAAGCCATAAACTCGGGTAACCAAGTAACTGGAAAATCTATCGTGGCTGGCCTGACCAGTGACAGGACGATTGCGGAGCGATCCGCCCTTGGTAATCCGGGCAATACCTGGCCTTTAGAACGTGTTCAAAGCCTCGTGAGCTAGAGCCATGCAAGACGCCGGTATTTCGTCTCAGGACAATGGAGCGTTGTAGATGACAAATAAGAATAATGATGACCTGAAGCACCAGGCTTCGGAAAACACCCTAGGCCTCAACCCGGTCATTGGTATCCGTGGTAAAGACTTGCTCAGCTCCGCCCGCATTGTGCTCAAGCAGGCCCTCAAGCAACCCCTGCACAGCGCCAAACACCTGGCCCACTTCAGCATCGAGTTGAAGAATGTGATGCTCGGCCAATCCGAACTCACGCCGAACGACGGCGACCGGCGCTTTGCCGACCCAGCCTGGAGCCAGAACCCGCTCTACCGCCGCTACCTGCAGACTTACCTGGCCTGGCGCAAAGAACTGCATGACTGGGTCGAACACAGCAACCTGTCCGAGCAGGATGCCAGCCGTGGTCACTTCGTGATCAACCTGATGACCGAAGCCATGGCGCCCACCAACACCATGGCCAACCCGGCGGCGGTCAAGCGCTTCTTCGAAACCGGCGGCAAAAGCCTGCTCGACGGCCTGGGGCATCTGGCGAAGGACATCGTTAATAACGGCGGCATGCCCAGCCAAGTCGACATGAATGCCTTTGAGGTCGGCAAAACCCTGGCCACCACCGACGGTGCCGTGATTTTCCGCAACGACCTGCTGGAGCTGATTCAGTACAAGCCAATCACCGAGCAGGTGCAGGAGCGCCCGTTGCTGGTGGTACCGCCGCAGATCAACAAGTTCTACGTATTCGACCTGTCGCCGGAAAAGAGCGTGGCGCGCTTCTTGTTGCGCAACGGTATCCAGACCTTCGTGGTCAGCTGGCGCAACCCGACCAAAGCGCACCGCGAGTGGGGCCTATCGACCTATATCGAAGCGCTGAAAGAAGCCATCGACGTGGTCAGCGCCGTCACCGGCAGCAAAGACATCAACATGCTCGGGGCCTGCTCCGGCGGCCTTACCACCACCTCTCTGCTCGGCCACTATGCGGCGCTGGGCGAGAAGAAAGTGCACGCCCTGACGTTGCTGGTCAGCGTGTTGGATAACCGCCTGGAAACGGATGTCGCGCTGTTTGCCGACGAGAAGAGCCTGGAAATGGCCAAGCGTCGCTCCTACCAGGCCGGCGTGCTGGAAGGCAAAGACATGGCCAAGGTGTTCGCCTGGATGCGCCCTAATGACCTGATCTGGAACTACTGGGTCAACAATTACCTACTGGGTAACGAGCCGCCGGTGTTCGACATCCTCCATTGGAACAACGACACCACGCGCCTGCCGGCTGCTCTGCATGGCGAATTTATCGACATGTTCACCTCCAACCCGCTGATCCGCCCGGGCGCACTGGAGGTATGCGGCACGCCAATCGACCTCAAGCAGGTCACCACCGATTTGTTCTGCGTAGCAGGCACCACTGACCACATCACGCCTTGGGAGTCTTGCTACAAATCGGCAACCCTGTTCGGCGGTAACGTCGAGTTCGTACTGTCCAACAGCGGGCATATCCAGAGCATTCTTAATCCGCCGGGCAACCCGAAAGCACGCTACATGACCAACACCCAGATGTACGCGGACCCGAAAACCTGGCAGGCCAGCTCAACCAAGCACGCCGACTCCTGGTGGCTGCATTGGCAAACCTGGCTCGCCGCGCGCTCCGGGGAACTGAAAAAAGCACCGACCCACTTGGGTAATAAGAAACACCCCGCCGGCGAAGCCGCCCCCGGCACTTACGTTCACGAACGTTGATCCCTGCGCATTGCGCAACATTGCCCGCGGCACTGGACGTGCCGCTCCCCCACCCGCTGATTGACAGCGGTGGGGCGAACCAGGCTTCGCCCTGGCGCTTCTGAAAAAGACCCGGAAGGTCTGATTCAGCGTTTTAACTGACTAGGGCCTCTGCGCATGTCGCTACCTTTCGTATTCCGCACCATCGAACTGGACGGCCAGACCATCCGTACAGCCGTTCGCCCCGGCAATGGCGAGATGACGCCCCTGCTGATTTTCAACGGCATCGGCGCCAACCTGGAGCTGGTCATGCCCTTCGTACGCGCCCTGGACCCAGGCCTGGAAGTGATTGCCTTCGACGTCCCTGGCGTTGGCGGCTCATCGACACCCAGCACGCCGTATCGCTTCCCTGGCCTGGCCAAGTTGGCCGCACGCATGCTCGACTACCTCGACTACGGTCAGGTCAATGCGATTGGCGTGTCCTGGGGCGGCGCCCTGGCGCAGCAGTTCGCCCACGATTACCCGGAGCGCTGCAAGAAACTGATTCTGGCCGCCACCTCAGCCGGCGCCGTGATGGTCCCCGGCAAGCCCAAGGTGCTTTGGTGCATGGCCAGCCCACGGCGCTATGTGCAGCCTTCCTACGGCGTGCAGATTGCCCCAGAGATTTACGGTGGAGCGTTCCGCCGTGACCCTAAGCTGGCCTTGGCGCACGCCAGTAAGGTCCGTTCGGGCGGCAAGATGGGCTACTACTGGCAGCTGTTCGCCGGCCTCGGCTGGACCAGCATCCATTGGTTGCACAAGATCCGTCAGCCGACCCTGGTGATGGCCGGTGACGACGACCCGCTGATCCCGCTGGTGAATATGCGCCTACTGGCTTGGCGCATTCCCAACTCGGAATTGCACGTGATCGACGATGGCCATCTGTTCCTGGTGACCCGCGCTGAAGCGGTTGCGCCGATCATCATGAAATTCCTGGAAGAGGAACGTCAGCGCGCAGTCATGCACCCACAACCCTTGCCCGCACGCACTCACGGTTAATCACACCCCACACAAGCTGTTCGCACCGGGAAGGTGCTGACAGCGCAGCGCTTGACCCACTTTCGGGCACGTTGTATTACCTGAGAATTGCCGCGCGGCAGTCTGGAATGCACGTGTGCGCGCCTTGGTACAAGCCTTGCTGATCAAGGGTCTGTTGCTGTCTCGCTTGCGCGTCACGTAGCCGCGCACCAACAGCAATAAACGCAACTAGCAATTTTGCAGTCTCACGGTTTGACGACGGAGTGTTGCCCCATGCGAGACCTACCGGCCAAACGCGCGCTACCCGCTAACAAAAGCGTGATGAACGTACAAAATGCGGTGGTCGGCCTGCGCGGCCGCGATCTGCTCTCCACCCTGCGTACGCTAGCCCTGCAAGGGGTCAAGCAACCCATCCATAGCGCTCGTCATGCACTGGCCCTCGGCGGCCAACTAGGCCGCGTACTGCTCGGCGACAAGCCGTTCAAGGTCAACCCGCAAGACCCACGCTTTGCCGACCCGACCTGGCGGGACAACCCACTCTACAGTCGCAGCCTGCAAAGCTATCTGGCCTGCCAGAAACAACTAAACAACTGGATCGATGAGAGCAACCTGGACGCCGACGATCGGGCCCGTGCGCGCTTTGTCACCACCCTGCTCGGTGATGCCCTGGCGCCGTCTAACACCTTGCTTAACCCACAGGTGATCAAAGAGCTGTTCAACAGCGGTGGCAGTAGCCTGTTTAAGGGCGTGAGCCACTTGTTTGATGACTTGGTAAACAACGACGGCATGCCCAGTCAGGTCAGCAAGCATGCCTTCGAGGTCGGCCGTAACCTGGCCACTACCAGCGGATCCGTGGTGTTTCGCAGCGAATTGCTGGAGCTGATCCAGTACAAACCGATGAGCGAAAAGCAGTACGCCAAGCCGCTGCTGATTGTGCCGCCGCAGATCAACAAGTTTTATATTTTCGACCTCTCCAGCGAGAAGAGCTTCGTCCAATACGCGCTGAAAAACGGCTTGCAGACGTTCGTGGTCAGCTGGCGAAATCCTGACCCTAAGCATCGTGAGTGGGGCCTGTCGAGCTATGTGGAAGCCCTGGAGGTCGCCATTGATGCCTGCCGCGAGATCACCGGCAGTAAAGACGTCAACTTGCTCGGTGCCTGCGCCGGCGGACTGACCACTGCCGCCCTGCAAGGCCACCTGCAAGCCAAACGCCAGCTGCGCAAAGTGGCCAGCGCCACCTACATGGTCAGCCTGCTCGATAGCCAGATCGACAGCCCAGCCATGTTATTTGCCGACGAAAAAACCCTGGAAGCCGCCAAACGCCGCTCTTATCAGCAAGGCGTACTGGATGGTCGCGACATGGCGCGGGTGTTTGCCTGGATGCGCCCCAATGACCTGATCTGGAATTACTGGATCAACAACTACCTACTCGGCAAACAGCCTCCGGCCTTCGACATTCTCTACTGGAACAACGACAACACCCGCCTGCCTGCAGCCCTGCATGGCGACCTGATCGACTTTTTCAAACACAACCCACTGACCCACCCGCGCGGCCTGGAAGTCTGTGGCACACCAATTGACCTGCGCAAAGTCAACGTGGACAGTTTCAGCGTCGCGGGTATAAACGACCACATCACCCCCTGGGATGCGGTGTACCGCTCGACCCTGCTACTGGGCGGCAACCGGCGTTTTATCCTGTCCAACAGCGGGCATATACAGAGCATTCTCAACCCGCCGGGCAACCCCAAATCCAACTACCTGGAAAGCCCTAAACTCACCGGTGACCCACGCGCTTGGTATCACGACGCCGAGCACCTGCAAGGCAGTTGGTGGCCGGTATGGCTGAGCTGGATGCAAGAGCGATCCGGCGAACAGCGCGACACCCAAATGACGCTGGGCAACCCAGACTACCCGGCCATGGAAGCGGCACCGGGTACCTACGTGCACGTGCGTTAACGCGCCACTCCGGCCATCATCAACCGTGGCGCAGCCTGCTGCGCCACGCCACTTTCAGCCTTTCTGCGCACAGAATAAGAAGAGCCGATGAAGACCCGCGACAAAATCCTTGAGTGCGCCCTGCTGCTGTTCAACCAGAAGGGCGAGCCGAATGTCTCCACCCTGGAAATCGCCAACGAGCTGGGCATCAGCCCGGGCAACCTGTACTACCACTTTCATGGCAAAGAACCGCTGATCCTCGGCTTGTTCGAACGTTTTCAGGCCGAACTCGCCCCGCTGCTTTCGCCGCCCGAAGACGCACAGCTGGATGTAGAAGACTATTGGCTGTTTCTGCACCTGATCGTCGAGCGCCTGGCCCACTATCGCTTTCTATTCCAGGACCTGTCCAACCTGACCAGCCGCCTGCCCAAGCTTGAACGCGGCATGCGCCATTGGCTCAATAGCTTAAAACGCACCTTGGCCGAACTGCTGGCGCAACTGCAGATAGAGGGCCAACTGCGCAGCGATACCCAGGCGCTGGGACAACTGGTCGAGCAGATAACCCTGACCCTGATGTTCTCCCTCGACTACCAGCGCATCATTGGCCGCGAAGGTGAGAGTCGCCTGGTGGTGTATCAAGTGATGATGCTGGTCGCCCCGCACCTGGCCGAAGAACCCCGTTACGCCGCCGAACACTTGGCGCAGCGCTACTTGGAAGAGTAAGCCCTCACAAACGCAAACGCCCGGCTCGTGCCGGGCGTTTGCGTGGGCTGCAGCGCAGTCTTACGGCTGTGTAGCAGGTGTTACCGGTGCAGCTGGCACAACGGCCACAGCAGGCGCGGCAGGTGCAGCGACTACCGGCGCAGCGGGCTTGGCCGCAGCAGGTTTGGCGGCCGGCTTAGCGGCGGGCTTGGCCGCTGCTTTTACCGCAGGCTTCGCAGCGGCTTTAGCAGCAGGCTTGGCCGCAGCCTTGGCCGCAGCCTTGGCGGCAGGTTTAGCCGCTGGCTTAGCCGTGGCTTTGGCAGCGGGTTTAGCCGCTGGCTTAGCCGTGGCTTTGGCAGCGGGCTTAGCCGCAGGTTTAGCGGCCGGCTTGGCGGCTACTTTCTTGACGGCAGGCTTAACCGATTTGACCGAGACACCGGTCAGCTGCTCAATCTGCTTGGTCAGGCTTTCAACTTTCGCGTTGAGCGCTTTCACTTCATTGCGGCTCGGTACACCCAGACGCGAAATGGCATTGTTCAGACGCTTGTCGAAGGCTTCTTCCAGCTCGTTCCACTTGCCCAGCGCCTTGTCTTTAACTTCATCAACGCGCGACTTAGCGGTGTCCACTTTCGTGTTCACGGTGCTTTTCACAGCGCCAACTTGCTTGTCGACTTCGCTCTTGGCTTGCTTCTCAGCTTTTTCGCCATCCTTGACCAGCGTGTCGAACAGCTTGTTGCCGTCCTTGCTGACCTTGGAATAGGCGCCCAAACCTGCCAACCAGATTTGACGCGAGTATTTTTCGACTTCGCCGACCCAAGAGGTGGCTTGCTTTTCGGTTTTCTTTTTGACGGCCATTCTGCAGCTCTCCTTATTTGGTGCGCGCGACGTGATCGAGCAACGCGCTCAACTCGTCGAGCTTAGCAGACAGGACTTCTACGTCCTGCTTAGACGGGATGCCCAGGCGGTTTAGGGCGCTGGCTACACGGTTATCGAACGCCTTCTCGATTTTGTCGAGACGCCCTTCAAACTTATCTTTGACGCTGCTGACATTGCTGGTGACGGTGTTCTTCACACTGTCGATCTGGCTGTTGGCCGCTTCAACTTGTTCGTTGACCAGCTTCTTGCCTTGTTTTTCAACACCTTCGCCGCTTTTCACGAGTTCTTTGAAGTACTCGGAACCTTCTTGACCGGCTTTGGCGTAAGCGCCCAGACCCGCCAGCCAGATTTTACGGGCGTAAACTTTTGCGTCGCTCAGCACGCTGCTGGTTTCTTCAACGACGGCTTTCTTTTTAACGGCAACTTTCGACATGGTGCACCTCACTCTAATGTTTCGAGGAAACGCCCACGGAATGCAGGCTTAGCAACACGGTATCGATGAAAATTAGAAACCGCATACTAAGCCGCTTAAAAACTGCCGAAGCCTGTTGAGGCCCTGGCGTCAGGCCTGCAGGTTCTTGTCCAGCGCGTCTTCGATTTCGCGCTTGATGCTGCTGCTCATCGCCGAGAGCAACAAGCCCAGGCTGAGCTGCACACGCACGCTACTTTCATGCACCTCAATACGGCCGTCAGCACCGCTGCGTTTAAACTCCAGGTTGTCGCCATTCCAGCGGTAACGCACGTCATATTCGCGCGCCAATCGCTCAGCTAGTTGCTCAGCTTTCTCACGGGCGGCCTCGCGGCCTAGGTTGTGGGGGCGTTCAACGGTGATCTTGGCCATGGCATTTCTCCTCGCCAGTTAACTGCGACCTTAAGTCGCGAGACTATAGCAAGCTGCACACATGCAAAGCCCTCAGGCTTTTACTTCACGCGTGCGGTTTGGAGCCTATGCCTGCATTTAGGTTTAGAATGGCCGCCTCTTTGATTCAGCCTCTCTGTTTAGGAAAGGGCACGATGAACGACCCGCGCAAGAACAGCGACAGCGAACCCACCACGCATTTTGGTTTCCAGGATGTGCCGGAAAGCCAGAAGGCGGAAAAAGTCGCCGAGGTCTTCCACTCGGTGGCGGCCAAGTACGACCTGATGAACGATGTGCTGTCCGGCGGCATGCACCGCCTGTGGAAGCGCTTCACCATTGAACTGTCCGGTGTGCGCAGCGGCAACCGGGTGTTGGATATCGCCGGTGGCACGGGCGACCTGACCCGCAAGTTCTCCAGCCTGGTTGGCCCGACCGGCGAAGTGGTACTGGCCGACATCAACGAGTCGATGCTGCGCGTTGGCCGTGATCGTCTGCTCGACAAAGGCGTGTCCGGCAACGTCAGCTTCGTCCAGGCCGACGCGGAAAAACTGCCGTTCCCGGATAACCATTTCGATGTGGTGACCATCGCCTTCGGCCTGCGCAACGTGACGCATAAAGAAGATGCAATCCGCTCAATGCTGCGGGTGCTCAAGCCTGGTGGCCGCCTGTTGATCCTGGAGTTCTCCAAACCCTCCAGCCCGCTGCTGTCGAAGTTTTACGACGCGTATTCGTTCAAGTTCATGCCGTTGGCCGGCAAGCTGATCACCAACGACGCCGAAAGCTACCGCTACCTGGCCGAGTCGATCCGCATGCACCCGGATCAGGACACCCTCAAGGCGATGATGGTTGAAGCCGGCTTCGAGCGCGTGACCTTCCACAACATGACCGGCGGCATCGTCGCCCTGCACCGCGGCATCAAGCCCTGATGTTAATCACCGGGCTGCTGGCCGGGGTCGAGCTTGGCCTCAATCGCGTATTGGCCATGGACAGCACGGCGCTGCCGCGCCTGGCGCGCTTGAGCGGTCGCGTAATAGCAGTGGAGTGCACGGCGCCGAGCCTGCAACTGTTTATTCTGCCCAGCGCGACCGGCCTGCAATTGGCCGCGCAGTGGGCCGGCGAGGCTGATTGCAGCCTACGCGCGCCGGCGGCCAGCCTAGTACGCCTGGCCACCAGTAAGAATAAGACCAGCATCCTGCACAGCCCCGAAGTCAGCCTGGACGGTGACAGCGCCGCCCTGCTGGAACTGGCCGGCATCCTTCAGGACCTCGAACTGGACTGGGAGTATGAGCTGTCACGCTGGCTCGGCCCGGTTGGCAGCCAGTTGCTTGGCGGCCACCTGCGCAGCCGGGTGAGCTGGAGCAGCCAAGCCCTCGACAGCCTGCGCCTGAACCTGGCTGATTACCTCAGCGAAGAGTCCCGCAGCCTGGTCGGCCAGCGCGAGGCCGATGCGCGCTTCGCCGAACTCGATCACCTGAAGTTGTCACTCGACCGTCTCGATGCCCGCATTGAGCGCCTTGCCCAAAACCATAAGCCCATCGCATGAAGCTGCTTGCCGTCCGTCGTCTGCTGCGCATTCAGCGCGTGATTATCCGCTATCAACTGGATGACCTGTTGTTCGCCCTGCCGCTGCCACTCTGGCTGCGCGCGTTGCGTTTTGCCCTGCCCTGGCGCTGGTTGCCACGTCGCACGCTTAACCTGTCGCGCGGCGCACGCCTGCGCTTGGCGCTGGAAGAGCTGGGGCCGATCTTCATCAAATTCGGCCAGGTGCTCTCAACCCGCCGCGACCTGCTGCCACTGGATATCGCCGACGAACTGGCCAAGCTACAAGACCAAGTACCGCCGTTTGACCCTGCTCAGTCGCAGGCGCTGATCGAAGCCCAGCTGGGTGCCAAGGTCAGCGAGGTGTTTGCCCGCTTCGATGCCCAGCCGCTGGCGTCCGCCTCGGTGGCGCAGGTGCATGGCGCACAACTGAAAAGCGGCGAAGAAGTGGTGGTCAAGGTGATTCGCCCCGGCCTGGAACCGGTGATCGAGCAAGACATCGCCTGGCTGTTCCTGCTCGCCAAAATAGCCGAGAAGTCCTCCGCCGATGCACGCCGCCTGCGCCCGGTGGAAGTGGTCAGCGATTACGAGAAAACCATCTACGACGAACTTGACCTGCTACGTGAAGCGGCCAACGCCAGTCAGTTACGGCGCAATTTCGAAGGCTCGCCGCTGCTCTATGTCCCTCAGGTTTACTGGGACCTGTGCCGACCGAAAGTACTGGTGATGGAGCGCATCTATGGCATTCAGGTCACCGACCTGGCGACCCTGGCTGACCAGCGCACCGACATGAAGCTGCTGGCCGAACGCGGCGTAGAGATCTTCTTCACCCAGGTGTTCCGCGACAGCTTCTTCCACGCCGACATGCACCCCGGCAATATCTTTGTCAGCACGCGCACGCCGTGGAACCCGCAGTACATCGCCATCGACTGCGGCATCATCGGCAGCCTCACCGCCGAAGATCAGGACTATCTGGCGCGTAACCTGCTGGCCTTTTTCAAGCGTGACTACCGCCGTGTGGCGCAGCTGCATATCGACTCTGGCTGGGTGCCTGCCGAGACCAAGGTGAATGACTTCGAGGCCGCCATCCGCACCGTCTGCGAACCGATTTTTGAGCGGCCGCTGAAAGATATTTCTTTTGCTCAGCTGCTGCTGCGTCTGTTCCAGACCGCGCGGCGCTTCAATATGGAAGTGCAACCGCAGCTGGTGCTATTGCAGAAGACCCTGCTGAATATCGAAGGCCTCGGCCGCCAGCTCTACCCGGATCTTGATCTGTGGAGCACTGCTCAGCCGTTCCTTGAGCGCTGGATGCGCGAGCGCATCAGCCCACTGCATCTGCTGCGTAACCTGCAACTGCAAGCTGAGCAAGTCCCACACCTGTCGCAAATCGCCCGCGAGACGCTGGAGCGCCTTAACCAGCAGCCCGCGCAGCGTCAGGAGCAGCCGGCGACTACCCAGCACTGGCTGGGACGGCTGTTGGGCGCGGCCCTGATTGCCGGCGCCGTCAGCCAAGGCCTGGCCTTGACCCTGCTCGTCTGGCCGAGCTGGGTAATGGCTGTGGCGGGGGTTTATCTGGTGTTGCGCCGATAGCCACACTGGGTGCGCACTGGCACAATAGCTTTCTGAACCAAGCAGCCCGTTACGGGCGGATATAGCGATGACTGACTGGCTCGACGAAATCAACTGGAACAGCGACGGCCTGGTGCCGGCAATCGCTCAGGACCACCAAACCGGCCGTGTACTGATGATGGCCTGGATGAACCGTGAAGCCCTGGCGCTGACGGCCACCGAGCAGCGCGCCATCTACTGGTCGCGTTCGCGCGGCAAACTCTGGCGCAAGGGTGAAGAGTCCGGCCATGTGCAGAAGCTCCACGAACTGCGCCTGGACTGCGATGCTGACGTGATCATCATGAAGGTCGAACAACTGGGCGGCATCGCCTGCCATACCGGCCGCGAAAGCTGCTTTTACCGCGTATTCGATAACGGCAGCTGGAAAACCGTCGATGCGGTGATCAAAAACCCGCACGCCATCTACAACCCAGGACACAACCATGAGTGACACGGCCATGACTGATACCCTGAGCCGCCTGGCCGAGGTGCTGGAGTCGCGCAAAGGCGCGGCCGCCGACAGTTCCTATGTCGCCAGCCTGTACCACAAGGGCCTGAACAAGATTCTGGAAAAGGTAGGCGAGGAGTCGGTGGAAACCATTCTGGCGGCCAAAGATGCTGCCGTCAGCGGCGACTGCAGCGATGTGATCTACGAAACCGCCGACCTGTGGTTCCACAGTTTGGTCATGCTTGCCGCCCTCGGCCAGCACCCGCAAGCGGTACTGGACGAACTGGACCGGCGCTTTGGCCTGTCCGGCCACGCGGAAAAAGCCGCACGCCCGCAAAACTAATCAACCTCTTACTACGGAGTACGCATTATGGGATTCGGTGGCATTAGCATCTGGCAACTCCTGATCATCCTGCTGATCGTGGTCATGCTGTTCGGCACCAAGCGCCTCAAGGGCCTGGGTTCTGACCTGGGCGACGCGATTAAGGGCTTCCGTAAGTCGATGGACAACGGCGACGCTGAGAAGCCGGCCCCTGCCGTGGACGAGCCGAAAGGTCAGACCATCGACGCTCAGGCGCGCAAGGTCGAAGAACCGGCGAAAAAAGACTAAGCCATGTTCGATATTGGCTTTACCGAGCTGCTGCTGGTGGGCATCGTCGCCCTGCTGGTATTGGGCCCTGATCGCCTGCCCGGTGCTGTGCGCACCGCTGGCTTGTGGATCGGCCGGATAAAACGCAGTTTTAGCGCGATCAAAGCAGAGGTCGAGCGCGAGATTGGCGCAGACGAAATTCGCCGCCAGCTGCATAACGAGCAGATTCTCGACCTTGAGCGCGAAATGAACGCGGCCAAGCAGAAGCTCAATGCACCGCTCAGCAGCCTGGGCGAAACCACCCCCACGGCCGAAAGCGTCAAAAACAGCAGCCAGGATAAAAGCCCGCAGCCATGAGCCAACGACCGGACAGCGACCAGGAAATGCCCCTGGTCTCACACCTGACTGAGCTGCGCACCCGCCTGTTGCGTATTGTTGGGGCCGTGTTCCTGCTGTTTGCCGGGCTGTTCTATTTTTCTCAGGACATTTACGCCCTAGTCGCCGCCCCGCTGCGCGCTTACTTGCCGGAAGGCGCGACGATGATCGCCACTGGCGTGGCTTCGCCCTTCCTCACGCCCTTCAAGCTGACCCTTATGGTCGCGTTGTTCCTGGCGATCCCGATCATCCTGCATCAGATCTGGGGCTTTATCGCGCCGGGCCTGTACAAGCACGAAAAGCGTATTGCCGTACCGCTGCTGATTTCTAGCATTCTGCTGTTCTATGGCGGCATGGCCTTCGCCTACTTTGTGGTGTTCCCGATCATGTTCGGCTTCTTCGCCAGCGTGACCCCGGAAGGCGTGGCGATGATGACCGACATCGGCCAGTACCTAGATTTTGTCCTCACCCTGTTCTTCGCCTTTGGCGTCGCATTTGAGATCCCGATCGCCACCTTCCTGCTGATCTGGATCGGCGTGGTGGATGTCGCCACACTGCGTAAAAGTCGCCCCTACGTGGTGGTCGGCTGCTTTGTCGTCGGCATGGTGCTGACGCCGCCCGACGTGTTCTCGCAGACCTTGCTGGCGCTGCCCATGTGGATGCTGTTTGAGGCCGGCTTGTTGTGCGGCAGCCTAGTCAAGCGACGCCCTGACGAGGATGCAGCAGACAACACCGACAGCGAAGACGCGCCCCACGATCAACCGCCAGCCGCACAACCGTGAACCTGCTGCTACTCGAAGACGGCGACTTTATCGCCGCAGACCGCGTATTGCTGAGCGGGCGCCGCCTTAAACACCTGCAGGACGTGCACCGCGCTGAAGCCGGCGACAGCCTGCGGGTCGGTCGCCTCAACGGCCTGATGGGCAGCGGCCAGCTGCTGCGCCTGGATGCCGAGCACGCCGAACTGTCGGTGCAGTTCGATCAAGCGCCGCCTGAGAAACTGCCGCTTACCTTGCTGCTGGCCCTGCCCCGGCCGAAGATGCTGCGGCGCGTGCTGCAAACCGTCAGCAGCATGGGCGTACCTCGACTGATTCTGCTCAATAGCTATCGCGTTGAAAAAAGCTTCTGGCAGACCCCCTTTCTGGAGCCAGCAGCCATTCGCGAACAGCTGATTCTCGGTTTGGAACAAGCCCGCGATACCGTGCTACCCGAGGTGATCATCGAGAAGCGCTTCAAACCCTTTGTCGAAGATCATCTGCCACACCTCACCGCCGGCACTCTGGGCCTTGTCGGTCACCCTGGCGATTACCCGGCTTGCCCACGGGCAGTCGAACAGGCCATCACACTGGCCATCGGCCCGGAAGGCGGCTGGATTCCCTACGAAGTGGAAAAGCTTTCCGAAGCCGGCCTGCAACCCGTGCAACTGGGTGCGCGAATACTGCGGGTGGAGACAGCGGTTACTGCACTACTAGCGCGACTGTTTTAACCGGCATCCCTGCCCCGCAGGCGGGATGGCGCTGTATCCATCCACTAGCTCAAGGGGGTAGATGAGCAAAGCGTCATCCACCCTACACAACCTGCTTTTCGTGCCAATGCGCCGGCAGTAGCTGCCCCTTGAGAGCCGGCGCTTCCTCCAGCTGTACATCCCTCGCCGCCAACGGTTCACCACAGTCCGAGCACACCAGCACACCATGCATCGGCTGACCGCACGTGCGGTGAACATGCCGGATCGGTGCACCCTCGACTCCGCTCATATGGCGGTCGCCCCAATGCACCAGCGCCATGATGGCCGGGTACAGATCACGGCCTTTGGCGCTCAGGCAGTACTCCTCACGCAACGGCCGCTGCTGATAAGCCACTTTGTCCAGCACACCCGCTTCAGCCAGTTTTTTCAGGCGATCGGCCAGCACATGCCGGGTAATCCCCAAGCGTTTCTCGAACTCGTCAAAGCGACGAATTCCGAGAAAACACTCGCGCAGCACCAGCAACGTCCAGCGATCACCCACCACCGCCATCGTACGCGCCAGCGAACAGGGTTGTTGATCAAGCTCTTCCCAACGCATGACTCATCTCCGCAATCGATAAGGCACATTAGCTTGACAGGTTCCAAAATGGAACCGAGTATCGAGCCAGGTTCCAAAATAGAACTGACGGAGACTGCAATGACCGCACGTAACGCAATTCTGGTAGTCGGGGCCGGCGACGCCACCGGTGGCGCCATCGCTAAACGCTTCGCCCGTGAGGGCTATGTCGCCTGCGTGGCACGCCGTAATACCGATAAACTCGGCCCGCTGGTAGCCGAGATTGAAGCGGCCGGTGGTAGCGCGAGGGCCTTTGGCTGCGATGCTCGGGTAGAGGAGCAGGTGATTGACCTGTTCGCTACCATCGAGCGCGAGGTCGGCCCGCTGCATGCGGTGATCTTCAATATCGGCGCCAACGTGCAGTTTTCCATCACCGAAACCACTGAACGGGTCTACCGCAAGGTTTGGGAAATGGCCGCCCTGGCGGGCTTTCTCACCGGTCGTGAAGCGGCCAAGGTCATGCTACCGCGTGGCCAGGGCACCATCATCTTTACCGGTGCCACCGCCTCGTTACGCGGCCGGGCCAACTTCTCTGCCTTCGCCAGCGCCAAGTTTGCCCTGCGCGCCCTGGCCCAGAGCATGGCCCGTGAACTGGGCCCACAAGGCATCCATGTCGCTCATCCAATTATCGACGGCGCCATCGACACCGCTTTTATCCGCGACACCTTCCCCGCGCTGTACCAGCGCAAGGAACAGGACGGCATCCTCAACCCCGCGCATATTGCCGACACCTACTGGCAGATCCATTGTCAGCCGCGCGATTGCTGGGTGCATGAGCTGGATCTGCGCCCTTGGACGGAAACCTTCTAGCCACCACACGCCCAGCCAATAACAAGACCGCCCCGAGGAACATGCAATGAGCAAAACCGTTGAATTCTTTTTCGACTTTGGCAGCCCGGCCAGCTACCTGGCCTGGACCCAGCTACCGCAGATTGCCGATAAAGCCGGCGCCCAAATCATCTGGCGGCCGATGCTGCTCGGCGGTGTATTCAAAGCCACCGGCAACCAGTCGCCCGTGATGATCCCGAGCAAGGGCCGCTGGATGCTGCAGGATCTAGCCCGCTTCGCCGCACGCTATGGCGCCAGCATGCAGTTCAACCCGCACTTTCCGATCAATACCCTCACCCTGATGCGCGGCGCAGCCGGTTATCAGGGCAGCGAACGCTTCGAGCACTACGTGAAAACTCTCTTCGAGGCACTGTGGGTGCAACAGAAAAACCTCAGCAAGCCAGAGGTCGTGGCCGAAGTATTGAGCAGCGCGGGTTTCGACCTGACTGAGTTTGAGCAACTGGTCAGCGATGAAGCGGTCAAGGAACGCCTCAAGGCCACCACCGAAGAAGCCATCAAACGCGGCGTGTTTGGCGCACCGACCTTCTTCATCGGCGAGGAAATGCACTTCGGCCAGGATCGCCTGGACTTTGTCGCCGAAGCCCTCGCGCGCTAGCCGCGCTGTTAGCTCTCCAGCAGAAAGGTCACCGGCCCATCATTGACCAGATGCACCTGCATATCGGCGCCGAACTGGCCGGTAGCGACCTGCGGGTGTTTGGCGCGGGCCTGGGCAACCAGCAGGTCGAACAGCTCGGCACCCAACGCCGGCGGCGCGGCGCTGGAAAAGCTCGGGCGCAGGCCACTCTTGGTATCGGCGGCCAGGGTGAACTGCGAAACCAGCAACAAGCCACCGCTGACATCACTGAGCGACAAATTCATCTTGCCCGCCGCGTCGCTGAATACCCGGTAATTGAGCAGCTTGTGCAGGATTTTTTCGACGCTGCCCAGGGTGTCTTGCGGCTCGACGCCGACCAGCGCCAGCAGGCCCTGATCAATCGCACCAACCACTTCGCCTGCTACTTCTACTCGGGCGGCGCGTACGCGTTGGATCAGCGCCTTCATGCTTCATCCGGCGTCAGGTTGAGCAAGCGCCGCGCCATTTCATCTGCAGCCCGCACCAGAGCATCGGTAATGCCAACTTCGGCAGCCGAATGGCCGGCATCACGAATGATCTGTAGCTCGCTGTTAGGCCAGGTCTGGTGCAGGGCCCAAGCGTTATCCAGCGGGCAAATCACGTCATAACGGCCATGCACGATGACCCCAGGCAGGTGGGCGATTTTCGGCATATCACGCAGCAACTGGTCTTGCTCAAGAAAGGCGTTATTGACGAAATAATGGCATTCGATCCGGGCAATCGACAGGGCGCGATGGCTATCGGTGAAACGGTCGACCACCTGTGGATTAGGCCGCAGGGTGGCGGTACGGCCTTCCCAGCTAGACCAGGCCTTAGCCGCGTGCATTTGGGCGATCTGGTCAGGGCCGGTCAGGCGTTTATAGAACGCTTGCACCAGATCAGCGCGCTCATCCAGCGGGATCGGCGCCAGGTAATCCTCCCAATAATCAGGGAACAGGCGGCTAGCACCGGCCTGATAAAACCAGCTGATTTCCTGCGGGCGGCAAAGGAAGATGCCCCGCAGAATCAGCCCATGCACCCGTTCTGGATGCGCCTGCGCGTAAGCCAGGGCCAGGGTCGAGCCCCAAGAGCCGCCAAACAGCACCCATTTGTCGATACCCAACTGCTCGCGGATCACTTCCATGTCCTCGATCAGCGCCTGGGTGGTGTTGTTTTCCAGGCTGGCGTGAGGAGTGGATCGCCCACACCCGCGCTGATCGAAGGTCACGATGCGATAGAGATTAGGGTCGAAATAGCGGCGACTGGCCGCATCACAACCGGCACCAGGACCGCCATGGATAAACACTACAGGCAAGCCATCCGGCGAACCGCTTTCGTCCACATAAAGCACATGCGGTGCCTGCACCGCCAGCTCATGACGGGCGTAGGGTTTAATCTCCGGATACAAGGTCTGCATGGCATGCTCCTGACTTGACCTGAATAAAGCGTTGCGTAACGTAGACGGGCTTGCGCTAGATAACCGCGGCGCAGCCGCTTGACGCTCTGCCGGGCATCATAACCATGAAACAGGAGTTGAGCATGCCAACACGGATATTTGCCTGGGCTTTCTTGATGTTTTGCGCCCTGCTCACCGGTTGCGGCGCCAAGGACGATCCGCAGGCCGCGCTGGAGGCCGCGCTGGAGGCCGCCTTACAACAACTGCAGGACAATCTGGAAGCGAAGAACAACAGCGCAGTGCTTGAGCAGTTGCACCCGCAGTTCTCGGCGCAGGGCGAATTGGATCGCGAGTGGGCAAAGCGCACCTTGTTGCTACTGTTTATGCGCCACAAGAACATCAAGGTGCTGGCCCTGAGCAAGCACAGCGACATCGACGCGACCTACCGTGAGAAAGGCCACACCGAGGCTCAGATCGGCCTGACCGGCGCCGAAGGCCTGATCCCCGACAGCGCCCGCCATTACAGCGTGAAGCTGGAGTGGTGGCGGGAAGGCGATGAGTGGAAGCTGGCACGCCTAAGCTGGGAATAGCCTCTCAGTGCTGACTTCAAAAAGCTGAAGGACTAAACAGCCTGCTGCGGGCACAGCGTCGCGTAAGCTTCACCGAACACATCAGCACCCCCGCTTTGACACACTGGCGATCAACCCGGTCCAGGCCAATCACATGAGAGCCTGGCCCGCTGCGCTGATTTAGCGCGCTTGATCCATCTCGGCATCCGTGCGCCGCCAGATCAACTCGCGGGTGTCATAGCCGCGACTGCGCGCTTCTTCGAGTAGCGTCGTGCGGTTTTGCGCGCTGAGTTCCTGATCACGCGTCAACAGCCAGAGGTACTGGCGATTGGGGTGGCCGACCAGTGCTGTTTGATAGTCGTCATCCAGGTAGAGCACCCAGTACTCGCCCTTGGTCAGACCAGGCAGTAAGTTACTGGCCCAGTTATCGAAGCGCACCCACAGCTTGCTGGTTTCGCCTGGTACCTGAGCCACGGCCTGGCCCTGCACTTGCTGCACGTCGCCATCGAAGGTACGGCAGCGGTTGATCACGCCAAGCGCGCCACCTTCTTGCACGCTGTAAATGGCCTCGGACTGCGCGCAGTTGCGCTGGAAGAACATCGGCAAACGCGCCTGTTCATACCACGTGCCCTGATAGCGCTGCAGATCAACCTGCTCCACGGTTTTCGGCGGCACTGTTCCCGTACCAGAGTTCGCACATCCCACCAAGGCTACCGCTGCGGCCAACACCGCCAACAGGCGCATCACTGCAGTCCCTTGCCGGAAAACAGCAAGACCTGCTCACCCGCGTACTGCACGCTGATAAAGCGCTGTTCATTGCCCCAAGTGCAGCTGGAGATACCGAGGGCACCGGAACACTCAGATGGTTTACCCAGCAAGTTTTCGACCTCGACCTTGCTCATCCCCGGCTTAAGCTGGGCGTAATTATCCTGATTAACCTTGTTGCAAGCCGTCAATAACAGGCAACTGGCAAATAGTGCGGCAACGCGCAGAGACATAATGAACTCCTGAGGGAATAACCAAGACCAGCTTGGCATAGCAATAACCAACCTGCCCGCTTGGACGCTAAAAGCGCGAGCCTGGTTCCAACAGAAAGGCAGATTCTTCAGCGCTGGAGCTACGCCCAAGAATTTGATTGCGATGGGGGAAACGGCCAAAACGGGCGATGACCCGCTGATGACGCTCGGCATAGTCCAAGTAACCGGCAAACAGCTCGTGCTCGGCGGCTGTCGCCTCCTGAGTAAGCGCTTGAAACAGCCGAACGGCCTGATTCTGTAGCGCCAGGTCCTCGGCATGTTCGAGCACCAGGTAGACAAATACCCGCTGAATCGGCGGTAACTGCTGATCCCACCCCTGGGCCAGCCCGCGCAACGCTGACGCACGGGCCAGTGCGTCGCCAGCAAAGGCGCGCGGGGTGTCACGAAAAATCATGCGCGGCAGCTGATCGAGCAACAGCAAGGTTGCCAGCCAGCCTTCAGGCTCGCCAAGCCAGTCTTGCAATTGCCCGGCGAGCGCCTGTTCGACCAGCCCGCCACATTGCTCGCGGGCCAGTTCATCCTGGCGCTCCTGCTTGGCAAACCACAGCGCCGTACGATTGGCCGCCACCTCGGCAGCCGTCACGCTGGGGCCGCTGCCGGCCGCACCAAATCACCAGTCGAGCAACGGCTGCCAGGGCGCGCTCATCGCTTACTCGCGGTGATAGGCGCTGATGCGCAGCACTTCTTCCTTGGAACCGAGGAAGACCGCGACACGCTGGTGCAGCGAGGTCGGCTGAATATCGAGGATACGCTGGGTGCCGTTGGTGGCCACGCCGCCAGCCTGCTCGATGATCATCGCCATGGGGTTGGCTTCGTACATCAGGCGCAGCTTGCCCGGCATCGACGGGTCACGGCTGTCACGCGGGTACATAAACACGCCGCCACGGGTGAGGATGCGGTGCACATCGGCAACCATCGCCGCGACCCAGCGCATATTGTAGTTCTTGCCCAACGGTCCGGTCTCGCCCGCCAGCAACTCGCTGACATAACGCTGTACCGGCGCCTCCCAATGGCGCTGGTTGGACATGTTGATGGCGAACTCTTTGGTGGCTTCCGGCACCTTGATGTCATCGTGAGTCAGAACGAAGCTGCCCAGTTCGCGGTCGAGGGTGAAACCTTTGACGCCGTCACCGAGGGTCAACATCAGCATGGTCTGCGGGCCGTAGATCGCATAACCCGCGCATACCTGCTCGGTACCCGGCTGCAGGAACGCTTCTTCGCCCAGGTCACCCTCAGCGCCGTTGCGATCTGGGCAACGCAGCACCGAGAAGATGGTGCCGACCGAGACGTTCACGTCGATGTTGCTGGAGCCGTCCAGCGGATCGAATACCAGCAGGTAAGCACCTTTCGGGTACTTGCCAGGGATCTGGTAAGCGTTGTCCATCTCCTCGGAGGCCATGCCGGCCAGGTGACCGCCCCACTCGTTGGCTTCCAGCAGAATCTCGTTGGAAATCACGTCGAGCTTTTTCTGCACCTCGCCCTGCACGTTTTCGGTGCCCATGCTGCCCAATACGCCGCCCAGTGCGCCCTTGGATACCTGATGGCTGATTTCCTTACAGGCGCGGGCCACTACTTCGATAAGAAACCGCAAATCCGCCGGAGTATTGTTGCTGCGGGTTTGTTCAATCAGGTAGCGGCTGAGGGTAACGCGGGACATGGAGGGCTCCGGAGGGTATGAAATCGCGCGCAGTTTACCTCTTTAGAGGGCAACGTGCCTTAGCGCTGGATGGAAGGCTGCGTCCAGCCACTCAGGCCAGACTGCACACCCGATTACGTCCTTCGTGCTTGGCCTGATAAAGCGCGGCATCGGCCACTTGCAACAACTCATCCAACGCCTGCCCTTGCTCAGGCCACAGCGCCAGGCCAGCCGACAGGGTCACATAGCGGGCGCCGCCGCGTGTTGGCAGCGGGTGGGCCGCTAGCTCACGGCAGATGGAATCCAAGCGCGCGCGTGCCTCTGGAGCATCGGCACGGGGCAGAATCAGCAGGAACTCTTCGCCACCAATGCGAAATACCGCATCTGAACTGCGCAGATTCTCCAACAAGTGCTGCGCGACGCCCTTGAGCACATCATCGCCTTCTAAGTGACCGTACTCGTCGTTGAGTAGCTTGAAGTGATCAAGGTCGATCAGGGCCAGTGAAATCGGCGAATGCTCACGCTGCGCCACCGCCAGCTCACGGGCAAAGAACTCATCCAGATAACGGCGGTTGTACAGCCCAGTGAGCGGATCACACAGTGCCTGTTCCTGCAGCTGCTCATGCAGCCTGGTGATGGTGCGCAAACGCTCTTCACTCAAGGCAAGGGCTTCGGCCAGTTTCAATTCGCTGAGATGCCGCTGGGTAACATCACGCAAATAGAGCATTTGCCCCAGCGTTAACGTGCCACGCTGGGTAATCCGCTCGATGGCGCGTATGCGTACTTCGAAATAACGGGCTGAGCTGGCCAGGGTCAGTAACCGGTCATGCTCAACCTGCACCGATTGGCTCAACAGCTGGTGCAAATCCGCGCCGAGGATCGGCCAATCCACCAACTGTCGCCCCTGCCAGCCACTGCGCAGGCCAACCAGCTTTAAGGCTGCCGGGTTGGCCTCAATCACGCGCAACTGTGCATCCACCACCAACACCGGGTCGAGCAGCGCATCCAGTAACAGATGACGGGCCACGGGCAGTAGGTCAAACAGCCGCACCCCCACAATCAACCAGGCAAACGCCACCAGGGTAAAAGCAAAACTGAAGGGCGTCGGGTCGAAGCCGAACAGCATCCAGCCGAACACCACGTAGCTGATATTGGCGACCCAGGGCACCGCCGTGACGACAACGAAGGCCAGATAGTGGCGACGATGCACGCCATAGCTGACGATGGCCGCGCGCAGCACCACGCCCATGCAGAAGGTCATAAACAGGTAGACATACACGGCCGCGGCGTAGAACAACGGCCCATGTTGGTAGCGGATGGGGGCGCCCGGCGCATCACTCATCGGTGCCGTGCCGACAGCGTAAAACAAGCCATGCCAGGGATTGCTTAGGGCAACCAGCCAAATCAGCAACGGCACCACGGCCAGGCCTAGCGCGCTGCGCAGCGGCAACGGCTGCCGCACGCTGTTGACGTACTGCCAGAGGAATACCGCCCAAAAGGTCGGCGTCATCAGAATCCCCGGCCAGGCCATGCTCGCCCAGAACACTTTGCACTGCGGGCCTTGCGCCGCCATCTCCAGACTCGCCGCAACCATCCACCAGAGACTGGCCAGATGCAGCACGATAAAGCTCTCGCGCCCGGGGAAATAGCGCTGGCGCTTAACCCAGCGCGCCAGCAACAGCACGCCAATGCACACCGCGCCCGTCAAAAGCACCGGGGCACTCAGCGCCCAGCCGGAATTACCGCAGGCATTCATCGGGAGGGCACTGCCAGGGAGAACAGCTGTATGTGATCGCCCGTCACATCCGGCAAGCACGCGGAGAAGCCCAAAAGACGGGTCATAGTTGTAATACGCAAGGGCCTTCCTGACCTCTAACGCCGAACAATTGAAGGCGCTAACCATACTGCAAAATCGTTAAAGGGCCTGCCTTTATTTCTGCGTGCAAGCGCTACCCGGTACTCGGCTGGCAAACAGACGCCGCGCCGCCGAGGCAGCCGCATCCTATCTAATAGCGCGAAACACTCGACGCATCAGCGCAAACAAGACCATTCCTCCGCCACGCAGCCGTACAAAAGATGACCAGCGAGCAGATTGTCATTCCAAAAAACTTCAGGCCCGCTATCATCGCCCGCCGCCTAACCGACGCACGCCCTCGCTGATGAAAAACAACCTGATTGCCGCAGCCGAACTCGACCGCCTGGACACCTGGGCCAAATACACTGCTGACATGTGCCACAGCTGCATGTCCAGCTGCTGCACGCTGCCGGTCGAGGTGCGCCTCAACGACCTGATCCGCATTGGCGTGGTCGACGAGTTTGAGCGCAGCGAGCCGCTGAAAAATATCGCCAAGCGCCTGCAAAAAGACGGCCTGGTCGAACGTTTCCACCAGAAGTCGGGCATCTTCACCCTGGTGCGCATGAGCAACAACGACTGCTACTACCTCGATCGTAAAACCCGCCTGTGCACCATCTACGAAAAGCGCCCGGACACCTGCCGCAACCACCCGAAGATCGGCCCGCGCCCAGGTTATTGCGCGTACAAGCCAAAGAGCTAAGTAACGGGGTTGAGCGGATGCGCGGCGCAATCGCTCGCCTGGAAAAACGTGTGCGCTAGCGCCCTGAACGCCTTAAGCACGCAGCCCGTCTGCGACTAAAAAACGCATCTGCACCATCATCAACAGTCCCTGCGGCCACTAAAAAGCCCCCATCAACATCTGCTGACGGGGGCTTTTTAGTGATCAATGTCCAGTGAATTACAGCTCAGCCGCGCGCGCCTCATCACGTTGGGCTAAGCGCCCTGCACTGGTCTTGGGCTTGATCAGGCTGAAATCGATCAGGCTCTTAGGCTGCGCGGGGTTGCCGATCAGTAGCGGCATTGCTTGGAAGTCACTGCTCACCACGCTCTTGTGCGCGTCGTACTCATCAAAGCTCAGGCCGGCCAAGTCGGCCCAGGTGTGGATAAAGTGCGATGAGCTGTACGGCCGCGACAGCGTGGCGGTGAAGTCACGGGGTTGCTGCGCCTGCCACTGGGGCGAATTCCACAAGATAAACGGCACGGTGTACATCGGGCTGGTCGGCGCGGCCTCGTTACGGCCCAGCACGTCGGGCTTGGGTGCATCGAATACCGCTTCGCCGTGATCAGAGAGGTAGAGCAACATGCCATTGGCCTGCGCGCCTGCTAAATCCTTGATCAAGCTGGCCACCACATGGTCGTTATACAGCACCGCGTTGTCGTAGCTGTTATAGGTCGGCAGCTGATCATCCGTAACATTGGCCGGGACACCAGCACGGTCCGTAAAGCGTTCGAACTCAGGCGGATAGCGGTACTGGTAGCTCATGTGCGTGCCCAACAGGTGCACCACAATAAATTTGCGCGGCGCGCCATCGGCCAGCACCCTGGCAAAAGGCGCCAGCACGTCACCGTCATACTGGCGGGCGTTCTGTTCACGGTTATTGTTCAGGTAAAACTGCTCATCTGCCTGCTCAGAAAAGGTCGTGAGCATGGTGTTGCGCTTGGTCATGGTCTGCTGGTTGGTGATCCAGTAGGTCTTGTAGCCCGCCTGCTTCATCAGGTTGATCACCGATGGCGTGGTCAGGTAGCGCTCGGGGTGTTCCTGATCGGCAAAGGTCAGCACCTGCTGCAAGGCTTCGATGGTGTAAGGACGCGGGGTCACCACGTTATCAAACACCTGCAACTGATCGCGCAGTGCATCCAGCTCCGGTGTGGTCGCACGCGGGTAACCATACAGGCTCATGCGCTGACGGTTGGTCGACTCACCGATCACCAAAACCAACGTAGCGGGCTGTCCCGCATGGGTATCCTGCAAATTGGCCAAGGGTGGGATGCTGGCGTTTTCAGCCAACAGCACCTGCATATTGGCCAGTTGCTCACTGTAATTCTTATAGCCCACCGCCAACTGCCAAGGCGTGGCCGCTTCAATGCGCTGGGCAAAGTTATCAAAGCCTGCCTGCCAGCTGTCGTGTTTAGTGAACTGGCGTAGTGCCGGATAGCCCACCGAGACGAACACCGCCAGGGCCGCCGCAAACAATGCGCCAGGACGCGACAGGTAGACCGGACGCACCTTGCGCCACAACAGCCAACCACCCAGGCCATAGGCCGCGAAGGCTGGCAGCATCCACCAGGCGAAATACTGAATCAGGTACTCGCGGCTCTCATTCATGTTCGATTCGAACATGATAAAAATCACGCTCTGCGAGAACTCCTGACCGTAGACCAGAAAGTAGCCAAAACTGCCCAACGAGCACAGCCACAGCAATGTGCCAATCACCGCCGCCAACTGGCGGGCGCGGGCCGGCCACAGCAACAACGGCACCAGCCACAACGCGCTGACCAGAAATGCCTGACGAAAGCCGGAAAACCCCGCCGTACCGGTCAGCTGAATCAATAACTGGGTAACGCCGGAGAAATACCAGAAGAATAAAAAAGCCCAGCCTAACCCAGCCCAATCCACGCGCTGGCGCGGCGACGCTTGTAATGCTGCAGACATGGCGACCTCATGACATCTAAATGACTGCGGTCTTTATGCCAGCCGCTCTGTGAAAATTCCGTCAAACACCCTGATTCAGTGAGCAATTTTTTACCCACCCAAGAAAAAGCCCCCGCCGGCTCTCGCCGGCGGGGGCTTTTCAGTTAGCTAGAACTGGATCAGTTCTTGGCTTTCTTGGCAGCGCGGGTACGCTCGCCTTCGTCGAGGATTTTCTTACGCAGACGGATCGACTTCGGCGTCACTTCACACAGCTCGTCGTCCTGGATGAATTCCAGAGCCTGTTCCAGGGTGAAGCGAACAGGTGGAACCAGCGCGATGGTTTCGTCTTTACCCGAAGCACGCATGTTGTCGAGCTTCTTGCCCTTGGTAGGGTTAACGCCCATATCGGTGTCACGGCTGTTCAGACCGACGATCTGACCGTTGTAGATTTCCTGACCGTGCTCAACAAACAGCTTGCCGCGTGCTTGCAGGGTTTCCAGGGAGTAGGTCAGTGCCTTGCCGGTTTCAACCGAAACCAGAACGCCGTTCTGACGACCGGACATCTGGCCCGACTTCATGGTGTCGTAGCGATCGAAGATCGAGGTCAGGATGCCAGCACCGTTGGTCAGGGTCAGGAACTGGTTACGGAAACCGATCAGACCACGCGCAGGGATGTTGTATTCCAGACGTACACGGCCTTTTCCATCCGGCACCATGTTGGTCAGGTCGCCTTTACGCAGGCCCATTTCTTCCATGACCTTGCCCTGGGATTCTTCCGGGGTGTCGATGGTGACGTTCTCGAACGGTTCCTGCTTCACGCCGTCGACTGTACGGATGATCACTTCCGGACGACCCACACCCATTTCGAAGCCTTCGCGACGCATGGTTTCGATCAGTACCGAGAGGTGCAGCTCACCACGGCCGGAGACCTTGAACTTGTCAGCGCTGTCGCCTTCTTCAACACGCAGGGCCACGTTGTACAGCAGCTCTTTGTCCAGACGCTCTTTGATGTTGCGGCTGGTAACGAACTTGCCTTCTTTACCGCAGAACGGCGAATCGTTGACCTGGAAGGTCATGGATACGGTTGGCTCGTCAACGGTCAGCGGGGTCATCGCCTCAACATGGTTGATGTCGCACAGGGTGTCGGAGATGAACAGCTGGTCCATACCGCTGACGCAAACGATGTCGCCGGCGCCTGCTTCTTCAACGTCTACACGGTGCAGGCCATGGTGACCCATCAGCTTGAGGATACGACCGTTACGCTTCTTACCGTCAGCGCCAATCGCCACAACTGGGGTGTTCGGCTTGACCTTGCCACGCGCAATACGGCCAACGCCGATGATGCCGAGGAAGCTGTTGTAGTCCAGTGCGGAGATTTGCATCTGGAACGGACCATCAACGTCAACCGCTGGGGCCGGCACGTTGTCGACGATGGACTGGTACAGCGGGTCCAAGTTCTCGCTCATTTCAGCGTGATCCAGGCCAGCAACACCGTTCAGGGCCGAGGCGTAGACGACTTTGAAGTCCAGCTGATCTTCGGTCGCGCCGAGGTTGTCGAACAGGTCGAAGATCTGGTCCAGAACCCAATCAGGACGCGCACCCGGACGGTCAATCTTGTTGATCACGACGATCGGACGCAGGCCGGCTTCGAAGGCCTTTTTGGTCACGAAGCGGGTTTGCGGCATCGGGCCGTCTTGGGCATCAACCACCAGCAGCACGGAGTCAACCATCGACATCACGCGCTCTACTTCGCCACCGAAGTCGGCGTGGCCGGGGGTGTCAACGATGTTGATGTGGTAGCCACCCCAGTTGATCGCGGTGTTCTTGGCCAGAATGGTAATGCCGCGCTCTTTTTCCTGGTCGTTGCTGTCCATCACGCGCTCGTCGTTGAGCTCGCTGCGTTCCAGGGTGCCGGATTGACGCAGCAGGGCGTCAACCAGGGTGGTCTTACCATGGTCAACGTGGGCAATGATGGCGATGTTGCGTAGTTTCTCGATCACGTGTGTATCTCAATCAGAGGATTCGGTGTGCCGCCTAGTGTAGGCGGCGAGTATTAACTAAATGCGATTTCTGCTCGGCGGCGTAAAAGCCTGCTTCACGCCGCCGGTATGTCGGGAGGGCGATGGCGAATGCTACCGCCATTCAACCCAGGCGTCTTATGTCGGACGATAAACGCGCACATTGGCATGCCCCTCGCTCAACAGGTGATGGGCATGCAAACGGCTCATGACGCCCTTATCGCAATACAGCAGGTATTGCCGCGCGTCATCCAGTTCTTTAAAGCGGCTGTTCAACGCATAGAAGGGCAGCGATTGCACCTCTATACCGGGCAGTTCGAGCGGATGCTCTTCGGCATTATCCGGGTGACGGATATCGATGATGACCTGGCCGGCCAGCGCTTCGCTGACCTCCTCAACCTTAACGTCCTTGCCCAGCTCGTCGATCACTTTGTCGATCGGCAGCAAGGTCGCACGCTCTAGGGCGCGGTCGAGGACCGCCATGTCGAACTGGCCCTCTTCATGCTCGACCCGCGGCTTCTTCGCCCGAGTGGTCGGGTTGACCGAAATCACCCCGCAGTATTCCGGCATGTGCTTGGCAAATTCGGCGGTGCCGATCTGCGTGGCGGTGTCGATGATGTCTTGTTTATGGCTGGCCAGCAGCGGACGCAGCACCAGCATATCGGTGGCAGAGTCGATTACCGCCAGGTTGGTCAAGGTCTGGCTGGAGACTTGGGAGATCGCCTCACCGGTCACCAGCGCCTCAATCTGCAGGCGCTCAGCCATGCGTGTAGCCGCGCGCAGCATCATGCGTTTGAGGATCACGCCCATGTGGCTGTTATCGACTTTGCCGAGAATCTCGCCGAGCACTTCCTCGAATGGCACGCTGATAAACAGCACGCGCTGCGAGCTGCCGTACTTTTGCCAGAGGTAGTGCGCCACTTCCATCACGCCCAGCTCGTGAGCACGACCGCCGAGGTTAAAGAAGCAAAAATGCGTGACCAGGCCGCGGCGCATCATCTGGTAGGCGGCAACGGTGGAGTCGAAACCACCGCTCATCAACACTAGGCTCTGCTCCAGCGAACCCAGTGGATAACCGCCCAACCCTTGGTGCTGGTGATGAATCACGAACAGGCGCTGGTCGCGGATTTCCATGCGCACCACAACGTCGGGGTCTTTCAGCGAGATACCGGCCGCACCACACTGCTGACGCAGCTGGCTGCCAACATAGCGCTCGATATCCATGGAGCTGAACGCATGTTTGCCGGCGCGCTTGCAGCGTACGGCGAAGATTTTGCCCGGCAGTTGATCAGCGAAGTGCTGTTTGCACTTCGCCAGCACGTCATCAAAGTCACCCAGCGGGTATTCATCGACCTGCAAAAAATGCGTGATGCCCGGCGTGCAGCTCAGGCGTTCGATCATCGCCTGCAGGGTCTTCGGCTCACTGATCAGGGTTTCGACTTCCAGGTTGTCCCACACACCGCTGACCTGCAGCTGTGGATCGAACTCACGCAAAACCGAACGAATGTTCTTCGCCAGCTGCCGGATAAAGTGCTTACGCACCGGCCGACTTTTAATGGTGATTTCTGGGAAGACTTTAACGATCAGTTTCATGAAAACTATGAGTGCCGAGGCCGCGAAAAAACAGGGGCGCGGATTATAGCGGAAATTGCTCACGCTTTGATCAAAAATCCTCACACCACCCATCAGTGCACTATTTGTGTGCATTACGCAAATACAGCGAACCATAAAGGTGCGCATATTACCTAAACAGCACCTAGCAACCGCCGCGAGCCCTGACTTTCAGGGCGCCCACCCAATTCCGTGCACTGGCATGCAATTTGCTCCCTTGTGAGGCAAGGTACGCCGACGGACTATGCCGGCGCGCCGTACCATATTATTGAGGGGCTCAGCATTCGAGCCTTAGCCACCTGGAGGACAGCATGTCGAAGTCGATTCAACTTATTAAAGAACACGACGTGAAGTGGGTTGACCTGCGCTTCACTGACATTCGCGGCAAGCAGCACCACATCAGCATGCCAGCACGCGACGCACTGGACGAAGACTTCTTCGAAGTCGGCAAGATGTTCGACGGCTCCTCCATCGAAGGCTGGAAAGGCATCGAAGCCTCCGACATGATTCTGCTGCCGGATGACAGCTCTGCGGTACTGGACCCATTCACCGAAGAGCCCACTCTGATTCTGGTGTGCGATGTGATTGAGCCGTCTACCATGCAGGGCTACGAGCGCGACCCACGCGCCATTGCCAAGCGTGCCGAAGAGTTCCTGAAGACCACCGGCATCGGCGACACCGTATTTGTTGGTCCAGAGCCTGAGTTCTTCATCTTCGACTCCGTTAAGTTCAAGTCGGACATGTCTGGCTCGATGTTCAAGATTTTCTCCGAACAGGCCTCGTGGAACAGCGACGCTGATACCGAAGGCCGCCAGGGCAACAATGGCCACCGCATCGGCGTGAAAGGCGGCTACCTGCCGACTCCACCAGCCGACTCGGATCACGAAATCCGTACCGCCATGTGCAACGCTCTGGAAGAAATGGGCCAGATCGTTGAAGTGCACCACCATGAAGTAGCCCCTGGCCAGAACGAAATCGGGGTGAAATTCAACACTTTGGTTGCCAAAGCTGACGAAGTGCAGACCCTCAAGTACTGCGTACACAACGTCGCCGAAGCTTACGGCCGCACTGCCACCTTTATGCCGAAGCCGCTGTATGGCGACAACGGTTCAGGCATGCACGTACACATGTCCATCGCCAAAGATGGCAAGAACACCTTCGCCGGTGAAGGCTATGCGGGCCTGTCCGACACTGCCCTGTACTTCGTTGGCGGCATCATCAAGCATGGCAAGGCGCTGAACGCGCTGACCAACCCGTCCACCAACTCCTACAAGCGCCTGGTGCCAGGCTTCGAAGCGCCAGTGATGCTGGCTTACTCGGCACGCAATCGCTCGGCATCGATCCGTATTCCTTACGTCGCCAGCCCGCGCGGCCGTCGTATCGAAGCACGCTTCCCAGACCCGGCAGCCAACCCGTATCTGGCATTCGCTGCTCTGCTGATGGCAGGTATCGACGGTATCCAGAATAAGATTCACCCTGGCGATGCTGCCGACAAGAACCTCTACGACCTGCCACCGGAAGAGTCCAAGCTGATTCCGCAAGTGTGCGGCAGCCTGAAAGAAGCACTGGAAGCACTGGAAGCCGACCACGACTTCCTGCTCAAGGGAAACGTCTTCACCAAGGACTTCTTGGAATCCTTCACCGAGCTGAAATCGGAAGAAGAAGTTAAGGTTCGCACCTTCGTACACCCGCTGGAATATGACCTGTACTACAGCGTCTAACACCGCACGCAACACAAGAGGCCACCTTCGGGTGGCCTTTTTGCATCTGTATTCTGCCCACTGCCAAGCACCCAGCGCCTTTAAGCCCGATGTTTTCTGCGCCGGTATACGCCACACCATCTGCGCGCTTGCCAGGGCGCCTAAGCAGTGCAACGCTTAGGGCACATTAACTGGGAGAGTCCGGCATGCGCCCTCTACTCATCTGCCTACTGCTGAGCCTGGCATTGCCGGCCAGTGCACAGATCTACAAATACACCGACGCCAATGGCAACACGGTATTCACCGACCAGCCGCCAGAAGGCCAAGCGACAGAAAGTATCGCGCTACCCGCCACCAATAGCGTATCGATGCCAGTGCCCAGCGCTCCAGCTGCACCGCCAACCGACAACACCCTTGAAAAGGCGGCGCCTTACAGCACCTTGCAGCTGACGGGCCTACCCACGGATGAGGCCATGCGCGCCAACAATGGCACCTTCAGCGTCGGGGTGACGATAGAGCCGCGCCTGGCCAATAATCACCGTCTGCGCCTGCTGCTCGATGGCAAGCCCTATGGCCAGCCGAGCAACGTGCCGCGCCTGCAAGTCAGTAATGCCGACCGCGGCGAGCACAGCCTGGCCGTGGAAGTGCTAAGCGGCGAGCAGTCGATCCAGCAAAGCGCCACCACCACCTTTACCGTGCAACGGGTCAACACCAGCAGCCCGGCCCTGCGACCGCCAGCACCTACGCCAAAACCCAAACCGGCGCCCTAACCTATGCGCAACCTGTTGTTCTGCGGCCTGATGCTGCTGGCCCTGCCCTCCCTGGCGCAGGTCTATACCTATGTAGACGCCGAAGGGAATCGCGTTTTCACTGACAAACCCAAGTCGGGCAATGCCGAGCGCGTCGAGCTGGCGCCGAGCAACTCAATGCCGGCGATCCAGACACCCACCGCCACCCAGGTTGTAAGCACCCCACCAGAACCGGCGCAGCGTTACAGCCTGCTGCGTATTCTGGTACCGCAGCCCGACGCCACCATCCGCGACAGCGCCGGCAACCTGATTGTCAGCATCAACAGCGAGCCCGGCCTGTTTACGCAGCACAGCTATCGCCTGCTACTGGACGGCAAACCCGTGGGCGAAGTGGGCAGCAGCCCAGTGTTCCCGCTGGAGAATATCGACCGCGGCACTCATCAACTGGCGGTGGAAGTTATTGACCAGGCAGGTCGCATCATCGAGCGCACGCCCACTCAACCCTTCCATATGCAGCGCATTTCCCTGGCGCAGAAGCGTAAGGCCAATCCCTGCAAAAAAGCGGATTACGGCGTACGCCCGGAATGCCCGCTGAAGGACAAGCCACCGGAAAAGAAAGACATCCCTTTCGTTCCGTTCATCTAACAGACCAGGGCGCACCAAACCAGTGCGCATATTGCCCGGCATTTCTATACTCTCCCTGTTTTGGGTCGCGTCATACGGCCCCGCTGCGCTGAAAAGCAGCTAATTTCCGGCATCCCACGGCCAAACACGCTTCTTTTCGGGGCTTTGGTTTGCTTCTTGCATTTTCCAGCTGCATTGCTGGAACCCAAGGGTCTGCTGACATCCACTATGATCATCAACGACGCACTGCATCGCCTGCTACTGGACAACCTGACCACTGCCACGCTGCTGCTCAACGACGACCTGCGCCTTGAGTACATGAACCCGGCAGCGGAGATGCTCCTCGCCGTCAGCGGCCAGCGCAGCCATGGCCAGTTCATCAGTGAGCTGTTTACCGAGTCCAGCGAAGCGCTGAGTGCGCTGCGCCAGTCCGTACAGAACGCTCATCCGTTCAACAAACGCGAAGCCGTGCTGACCTCGGTTAACGGCCAGACGCTGACCGTCGACTACGCCGTGACCCCGGTCCTCAGCTGTGGGGAAACCCTGCTGCTGCTTGAAGTGCACCCGCGCGACCGCCTGCTGCGCATCACCAAGGAAGAGGCGCAGCTGTCCAAGCAGGAAACCACCAAAATGCTGGTGCGCGGCTTGGCCCATGAAATCAAGAACCCCCTCGGTGGCATCCGCGGCGCCGCGCAGTTACTGGCCCGCCAACTGCCCGAAGAGAGCCTCAAGGATTACACCAATGTGATCATCGAGGAGGCCGACCGCCTGCGTAATCTGGTGGACCGCATGCTCGGCTCGAACAAGCTGCCCTCGCTGGCCATGACCAATGTGCATGAAGTACTAGAGCGCGTATGCAGCCTGGTAGAGGCCGAAAGCCAAGGCAGCATCATTTTGGTGCGTGACTACGACCCGAGCATTCCGGATGTGCTGATCGACCGCGAGCAGATGATCCAGGCGGTGCTGAACATCGTACGCAATGCCATGCAGGCTCTCGCCGCGCAGAGCGACCTGCGCCTGGGGCGCATCACCTTACGCACCCGCACATTGCGCCAGTTCACCATTGGCCATTGCCGCCATCGCCTAGTAACCAAAATCGAAATTATCGATAACGGCCCCGGCATCCCCGCCGAACTGCAAGAAACCATCTTCTACCCCATGGTCAGCGGGCGTGCCGACGGCACCGGGCTGGGCCTGGCCATTACCCAGAACATCATTAGTCAGCACCAAGGCCTGATCGAGTGCGAGAGCCATCCTGGCCATACCGTGTTCTCGATCTTCCTGCCTCTGGAACAAGGAGTAACGCCGTCATGAGCAGCAGTGAAACCGTCTGGATTGTCGATGACGACCGCTCTATCCGCTGGGTCCTGGAAAAGGCCCTGCAACAGGAAGGCATGACCACCCAGAGTTTTGACAGCGCCGACGGCGTCCTCAGCCGCCTGGCGCGGCAGCAGCCCGATGTCATCCTCTCCGATATCCGCATGCCCGGCGCCAGTGGCCTTGAGCTGCTGGCGCGCATTCGTGAAATGCACCCGCGCCTGCCCGTGATCATCATGACCGCGCACTCCGACCTCGACAGCGCCGTGGCCTCCTATCAGGGCGGTGCGTTTGAATACCTACCCAAGCCATTCGACGTTGACGAAGCCGTCGCCCTGGTCAAGCGCGCCAACCAGCACGCCCAGGAGCAACAAGGCCTTAGCGTACCGGTCGAGCAGCCCCCCACGCCGGAGATCATCGGTGAAGCACCGGCGATGCAGGAGGTGTTCCGCGCCATCGGCCGCCTCTCACACTCCAACATCACCGTGCTGATTAACGGCGAGTCCGGCACGGGTAAGGAGCTGGTCGCTCATGCCCTGCACCGCCACAGCCCACGGGCAGCCTCACCGTTTATCGCCCTGAACATGGCGGCGATCCCCAAAGACCTCATGGAGTCCGAGCTATTCGGCCATGAAAAAGGGGCCTTTACCGGCGCAGCCAATCAACGTCGCGGGCGCTTCGAGCAGGCCGACGGCGGCACCCTGTTTCTCGACGAAATCGGCGACATGCCGGCCGATACGCAAACCCGCCTGCTGCGCGTACTGGCGGACGGCGAGTTCTACCGGGTCGGTGGTCACACCCCAGTCAAAGTAGATGTGCGCATCATTGCCGCCACCCACCAGAACCTGGAAATACTGGTGCAAGCCGGCAAGTTCCGCGAAGACCTGTTCCACCGCCTCAACGTGATTCGCATCCACATCCCACGCCTGTCTGATCGCCGTGAAGACATCCCCACCCTGGCCCGGCATTTTCTTAGCCGCGCCGCGCTGGAGCTGGCCGTTGAACCAAAACTGCTGAAAAGTGAAACCGAAAACTACCTGGCGCAGCTACCTTGGCCGGGTAACGTGCGCCAACTGGAAAACACCTGCCGCTGGATTACCGTCATGGCCTCAGGCCGTGAGGTGCATGTTGGCGACCTACCGCCCGAGCTGCTCAGCCAGCCACAGGAAAACGCCCCGGCCAGCAGCTGGGAACAGGGCTTGCGGCAGTGGGCCGAGCAGGCACTGGGCCGCGGCCAATCCAACCTGCTGGATACGGCGGTGCCGGCCTTTGAGCGGATCATGATCGAAACCGCGCTCAAGCACACCGCCGACCGCCGCCGCGATGCGGCCGTACTGCTGGGCTGGGGGCGCAACACCCTGACGCGCAAAATCAAAGAGCTGGGCATGAACGTCGACAGCAGTGATGACGAGGATGGCGACGACTGAATCGCCGCCACGCCGCGCACCATACAAACGGGCCCATTACAGGGCCCGTTTTCATTACGGCGGTAATTGCACCCAGCGTGCATCAAAGCAATGCATACGCACCGCTGCGCTGCACAGCGGCGGTTCAACCACCAGCTCCCGCACGCCGCACAAACCGCCCCATGCCACCTGAAACCTAGTATTTACAGGGCCTGCGGCAAACGTAATAAAACTGGCACACAGTCTGCATAGACTCATACAATCCCAGTTTCGGGGACCTTGGTACAGGCAGGCCGGGGAATCCCCTCTTTTATTGCTCCACCAAGCTGACCAGCAGCCGCCAGCGCCCGTCCACCTCTTCAGCGCGCCACTCGCCGCGCAAAGGACGGGCCGCCAGCACTCGCAACAGTAAATCCTTTCTTTCGCGCTGCAACCGCCAATTGGCCAAGCGCCCCTGCACCTGCAACTGGCCTTGTTGTTCGCGGCCAAAACTCTCTAGCCGCAGGATAAAAACGCCTCCCGCATGCTCTTCGCGCGGCACCGGCTCGACGTTGAACCACAGTTCAAGACCCTGCTCACGCACCTCAACCCGCTCCAGCCAGAGCGGGTCTGGCTGGAAAAGCCGGCCGATCATCAAGCCGATCAAAAAACCAAATAACGCCAACGAACCGATTACCCGCACCCACGGACGTGGCCGCGGGTCTGTAGAATGCTGCTCGCCTTCAAGCTCGGAGCCGCGCATGTTTCACGTCATCCTTTTTCAACCGGAAATTCCACCGAATACCGGCAACATTATCAGGCTCTGCGCCAACAGCGGCTGCCACCTGCACCTGATCGAACCCCTGGGCTTCGACCTGGATGACAAACGCCTGCGCCGCGCCGGCCTGGACTATCACGAATACGCCACACTGCAGCGCCACGCCGACCTAGCCAGCTGCCTGGCAAGCCTCGGTCAGCCGCGTGTATTCGCGTTCACTACCAAGGGCTCGCAAGCGTTCCATCAGGTCAGCTATCAACCCGGCGACGCCTTCCTGTTCGGCCCGGAAAGCCGCGGCCTGCCCCAGGAGGTGCGCGACAGCCTGCCCCCCGAGCAACGCGTGCGCCTACCAATGCGCGACGGCTGCCGCAGCCTCAACCTGTCCAATACTGTTGCCGTGGCGGTGTACGAGGCCTGGCGCCAGCATGAGTTCGCCATGCCCGAGGCGATGACCGCAACGTCGCAGGAATAGACCGCCTTATTTTGACTGCCAATAAAAAAGCGCCTTCAGGCGCTTTTTTATTGCATGGCAGCGGCTCAGTGAGCAACGGCAGGCGCAGCGGCCTGCTGCATGCGCTGCAGCTCTTGCGCGTACAGCGCATCGAAGTTCACCGGGGCCAGCATCAGCGCCGGGAAAGAACCCCGCACTACCAGGCTGTCCAGCGTCTCGCGGGCATACGGGAAGAGGATGTTCGGGCAGAACGCACCGAGGGTATGGCTCATCGAGGCGGCGTCCAAACCCTGGATCAGGAAGATCCCGGCCTGCTGCACTTCAGCAATAAACGCTGTCTCTTCACCGTTTTTCACGGTTACCGAGAGCGTCAGCACCACTTCGTGGAAGTCACCGTCCAAGGACTTCTGGCGAGTGTTGAGGTCCATGGCGACGCTCGGCGTCCACTCTTGGCGGAAAATTTCCGGGCTCTTCGGCGCTTCAAAGGACAGGTCACGCACGTAGATGCGCTGCAGGGAGAATTGCGGGGTCTGTTCGCCCTGAGCGGCGCCGTTGCTAGCTTGTTCTGTCATGGCAAAGCCTTCTTGTCGTTAGGTACGGATAAACAGGGAAGTTAAACCTTGAGCAGCGCGTCGAGCTTGCCGGCGCGCTCCAGGGCATACAGGTCATCGCAGCCGCCCACATGGGTGGTGCCAATCCAGATTTGCGGCACCGAGGTCTGGCGTGCCTTGCGGGTCATTTCCGCACGCACGTCCGGCTGACCGTCGACCTTGATTTCTTCAAACGCCACGCCCTTTTTCGCCAACAGCTGCTTGGCGCGGGTGCAATACGGGCACCAATCGCTGGAGTAGATGACGACAGGCTGCATCTCACTTCACCAGCGGCAGGTTGTCGCCACGCCAGCTGGCAATGCCACCTGACAGTTTGGCGGCAGTGAAACCGGCCTTTTTCAGGTCACGGCAAACCGTGCCGGCATGCTGACCCATGGCGTCGACCACGATCAGCGTCTTGGCCTTGTGCTTGTCCAGCTCAACCATACGACCTGCCAGCTTTTCGTAGGGGATATTCAGCGCACCGACGATATGCCCGGCAGAAAAATCCTTCTGCCCGCGAATATCCAGCACCACGCCCTGCTCGCTGTTAACCAGCGCAGTCAGCTCGCGGCTGCTCAGGCTCTGCCCGCCCTTACGCGCTTCGGTGAAGATCAGCAGTGCAAGCACGGTCACAAACAACCCGCTCAGTACGTAGTGAGTAGTGGCAAATTCAATCAAGTTGGCGAGCATTGTGCGGTTCCGGGGCGGTAAAATGTCGGCCAGTATACACAGCCACACAGGCCGGCCAAACCCTGCCCGACGGTGACGTTTGCCACACATGGCCGTAAAATGCCCAGCCTTTATTCGCCCCTCACGCAGAGCGAGCCTGCTTTATGAGCGCCACGCCCAAACCCTTGGTACTGATCATCCTCGATGGCTTCGGCCACAGTGACAGCCCCGAATCCAACGCCATCATGGCGGCCAACACGCCGGTCTACGACCATCTGCGCGCCACCCAAGCCCATGGTCTGATATCCGGCTCAGGCATGGATGTCGGCCTGCCGGACGGCCAGATGGGCAATTCCGAGGTCGGTCATATGAACCTCGGCGCGGGCCGCGTGGTGTACCAGGACTTCACCCGGGTGACCAAAGCCATCCGCGATGGCGAGTTCTTCGCGAACCCAACCATCACCACGGCGGTGGACAAGGCCGTTAGCGCCGGCAAGGCCTTGCACATCCTCGGCTTACTTTCAGAAGGTGGCGTACACAGCCATCAGGACCACCTGGTGGCCATGGCTAAGCTGGCCGCCCAGCGCGGTGCAGAGAAAATCTACCTGCATGCGTTTCTCGACGGCCGCGACACCCCGCCGCGCAGTGCACAACCGTCCATCGAGCTGCTCGATGCGGCGTTCGCCAAACTGGGCAAGGGCCGCATCGCCAGCCTGATCGGCCGCTACTTTGCTATGGACCGCGACAATCGTTGGGACCGTGTCGAGCAAGCCTATCAACTGCTGGTCGACGGCAACGGCCAGTTCAACGCGGCCACTGCCGTCGAGGGCCTGAACGCAGCGTATGCCCGCGATGAAAGCGACGAGTTCGTCAAAGCCACCACCATCGGCGAGCCGGTGCAGATGGAAGACGGCGATGCCGTGGTGTTTATGAACTTCCGCGCTGACCGCGCCCGTGAACTGACCCGCGCCTTTGTCGAGCCCGGCTTCAAGGAGTTCGAACGCCCGCGCGTCCCGCAGCTGGCCGACTTCGTCATGCTCACCCAATACGCCGCCAGCATCCCGGCGCCCAGCGCCTACAAACCGGAAGCGCTAACCAACGTGCTCGGCGAATACCTGGCGAATAACGGCAAAACCCAGCTGCGCATCGCCGAAACCGAGAAGTATGCCCACGTCACCTTCTTCTTCTCAGGCGGCCGTGAAGAACCCTTTGCCGGCGAAGAACGCATTCTGATTCCCTCGCCGAACGTCGCCACCTACGACCTGCAGCCGCAGATGAGTGCACCGGAAGTCACCGACAAAATCGTCGATGCCATCGAACACCAGCGTTATGACGTAATCATCGTCAACTACGCCAACGGCGACATGGTCGGCCACACCGGCGTGTTCGCCGCCGCTGTAGCCGCTGTGGAATGCCTGGACAGCTGTGTCGGCCGCATCGTCGCCGCGCTGGACAAGGTTGGTGGTGAAGCGCTGATCACCGCCGACCATGGCAACGTCGAGCAAATGGCCGATGAGAGCACCGGTCAGGCGCACACCGCGCACACCTGCGAACCGGTACCGTTCATCTACGTCGGCAAACGCCCAGCGGCTATCCGCCCGGGCGGCGTGCTGGCCGATGTGGCGCCTACACTGCTGACGCTGATGGGCCTGCCAGTACCCGCGGAAATGACCGGCACCAGCATTGTCGAGCTGAAATAACCCTGCACTCCGCAGGCCAGGTGCAACGCCTGGCTTGCGGGCTATCGCAACGTGACGTTGACCATGGCTCCAGGCCATTTTTTAGGCATACTAGGCACGTTCTTCATTCAGGTGCTGCCAGCCCCATGTTTCGTGCCCTCGCTCTTATTTTCCTGACCCTCCTGCTGACGCCTGCGATTGCCGACGAGAAGAGCGATGCGCAAAAAAAACTGGACGCCGCCCGCGCCGATATCAGCGAGCTCAAGCAACTGCTGGAGAAGCTGCAGCTGGAGAAATCTGGCGTGCAGAAAGACCTGAAAAAAACCGAAAGCGAAATGGGCCAGCTAGAAAAGCAGGTCAACGGTTTGCAGCAGGACCTGAAAAACAGTGAAGAGGAAATCCAGCGCCTCGATAGCGAGAAAAAAAAACTCCAGGGCGCACGCCTTGAGCAACAACGCCTGATTGGCATCCAGGCCCGCGCCGCTTACCAAAGCGGCCGCCAGGAGTACGTCAAGCTGCTGCTCAATCAGCAAAACCCGGAAAAATTCTCGCGCACCCTGACTTACTACGATTACCTCAGTGAAGCGCGCATGGAACAACTCAGCGCCTTCAATGAAACCCTGCGCCAGCTCGCCAATGTCGAGCAGGACATCGTCAACCAGCAAGCCACGCTGCTCGAACAGAAAAGCGCCCTGGATGGCCGCCGAGAACAACTCGCCAGCGTGCGCAAAGAACGTCAGCTGGCCCTGGCCAAACTGAGCAAGGAATTCTCCGCTCGCGACCAGAAGCTCAAAGCCCGCCAGCAGGAACAAGCCAATCTGGCGCGGGTGCTAAAAACCATCGAGGCCACACTCGCCCGTCAGGCTCGCGAGGCCGAAGCGGCGCGCCAGCAAGCGCTGCTGGCGCAACGTGAGCAACAACCGAGCACGCCTGGCAAACCTGCCAGCAGTGGCCCACTGGTCAGCGCTGGCGCAAGCTTCGGCGGGCCATTCGCCAAAGCCCGCGGCAAGCTGCCCTGGCCGGTCAATGGCCGCCTTGTGGCACGCTACGGCACGCCTCGCGGTGGTGATGCGCGCACCAAATGGGACGGCGTACTGATCGGTGCCGCTGCCGGCAGCCAAGTGCATGCGGTGCATGGTGGGCGCGTGGTGTTTGCCGACTGGTTGCGCGGGGCCGGGCTTCTGGTCATTCTCGACCATGGCAACGGTTACTTGAGCCTCTATGGGCATAACCAAAGCCTGCTCAAAGACGCCGGCGACGTGGTCAAAGCCGGTGAAGCCATCTCCACCGTCGGCAACAGCGGCGGCCAAGACAGCTCGGCGCTGTATTTCGCTATTCGCCAGCAGGGCCGCCCGATTGACCCCGCACAATGGTGCCGCGCACAAGGATAAGTGCCGCGTTTATCGATTCTGGACCAGGAGTACGTTCAACATGCCGCATCTGTTCCGCCTCACCGCCCTCGCGCTGGCCGTTACCCTGCTGGGCAGCACTGCCGCCGTTGCCGCGCCGGCCACAGCACCAGCAACCGCCAATGACAGCGCGCCATTGCCGCTGGACGAGCTGCGCACCTTTGCCGAAGTCATGGACCGCATCAAATCGGCCTATGTCGAGCCCGTCAGTGACAAGACCCTGCTGGAAAACGCCATCAAGGGCATGCTCAGCAACCTTGATCCGCACTCGGCGTACCTGGAGCCGGAGGCCTTCCGCGATCTGCAGGAAAGCACCAG
Organism: Pseudomonas spirodelae; assembly: GCF_034653255.1. Classification (NCBI taxonomy): domain Bacteria; kingdom Pseudomonadati; phylum Pseudomonadota; class Gammaproteobacteria; order Pseudomonadales; family Pseudomonadaceae; genus Pseudomonas; species Pseudomonas spirodelae. The sequence goes on from NZ_JAYEET010000045.1 coordinate 136,713, forward strand.
CGGCGAATTCGGCGGCCTGGGCATTGAGCTTGGTAGCGAAGACGGCTTTCTCAAGGTGGTGTCGCCCATTGATGACACCCCTGCGTCTGCCGCCGGCATCCAACCCGGCGACCTGATTGTGAAAATTAACGGTCAGCCGACCAAAGGCCTGTCGTTGATGGAAGCGGTCGAGAAAATGCGCGGTAAAGCTGGCACAGATATCGAGCTGACCCTGCTACGCGAGGGCGGCAAACCCTTCGATGTCGAGCTAACGCGCGCAGTGATCAAGGTCAAGAGCGTGAAGAGCCAGCTGCTTGACGACGGTTACGGCTACATCCGTATCACCCAATTCCAAGTCAACAGCGGTGAAGAAGTCGGCAAGGCGCTGGCCAAGCTGCGCAAGGACAACGGTAAAAAGCTACGCGGCCTGGTACTCGACCTGCGCAACAACCCCGGCGGCGTGCTGCAAGCCGCCGTGGAAGTTACCGACCACTTCCTCAAGAAAGGCCTGATCGTCTATACAGAAGGCCGCATCGCCAACTCCGAGCTGCGCTTCAACGCCGACCCGGCTGACGCCAGCGAAGGCGTACCGCTGGTGGTGCTGATCAACGGCGGCAGTGCCTCGGCCTCGGAAATCGTTGCCGGCGCCCTACAGGATCACAAGCGCGCGGTACTGATGGGCACCGACAGCTTCGGTAAAGGCTCGGTGCAAACCGTGCTGCCGCTGAACAATGACCGCGCCCTGAAGCTCACCACGGCGCTGTATTTCACCCCCAACGGCCGCTCGATCCAGGCGCAGGGCATCATCCCCGACATTGAAGTGGCGCGCGCCAAGCTGACCCGCGAGCAGGCCGAGAGCGGCATCAAAGAAGCCGACCTGCAAGGCCACCTGGGCAACGGTAACGGCGGCGCAGATAAACCGAGCAAGAGCAAAACGCCGGCCAAAGCCAACCCGCAGGATGACGATTACCAATTGAGCCAGGCCTTGAATTTGCTCAAAGGCCTGAACGTCACCCGCGGCGACTAAAGCCGCCAGGCAGGTACTAAAAAGCCCGGACTTGAGCCATCAAGTCCGGGCTTTTTTATCAACGATCAGGCGCTACAGGTAGTTATTGGTCATCTCGTCGACAAAGCCCTCAGCACGCAGTTCGTCCAGGGCCTTTTGCAGGCGCTGCACCACTTCATCGGGGGTGTCTTTGTTCAGCGCCAGATACAGCTCCGCTTCGTTGAAGCGCAGCGCAGTATTCAAACCACTGACGCCTTCCTGCTTGGCCAGGTAACGCCCAACCGGGTCAGTGGTCGCCCACAGGTCGATCTTACCGCTGAGGAGCTTTTTGATGTTTTCCTGATCGCGCAAGGCGTTGTTCGGCGCCAAACCCTGGCTTTCCAGGTGCTGGCTGACGGCATCGTTCTTGTACGCGCCAATCTGGTACTGCGCAGCGTCCTTAAGGTTGGCGACACTGAGGTTATTGCCCGGCGCCGCTAACAGCACCCAACCGGTCTTGGCCAGCGGCCCAACCCACTTGAACAGCGGCTGGCGCTCAGGCGTGAAGGTGGTGGAGAACAGGCCGTAGTTGGGCTTATCCAGGGTCAGGCGATAGAGGCGATCCCAGGGAAAGCGCAAGGTCAGGGTGTAATTGATGCCGGCTCGCTTGAACATCGCCCGGACGATCTCGGCGCTGATACCGTCAATACCATCATCACGGGCAAAGTTCTTGTCATCCACGGCCATGTTGAACGGTGGGAAGTTCTCGGTCAGCAGCACCACTTTGTAATCATCCGGCAGCTCTGCGCGGGCTGCGTATGCGCTCAGCGCCAGGCCTAACAACAGGCCGGTTTTCAAGGTTTTCAACATAGGTCATTCCGCTCGCATGAATTGTGATTATAGCTAGCGGCATCCCTGCTCGGGCTCGGGCCCGGCGACGTAGGGTACTTAGCGTCAACCATCCTTGGTCGCGGACCGGCTGGTAACCGGCCCGCTGGTTTCACGCATTACAGGTAGTTGTTCAGAATATCGTCAACAAAGCCTTCGCTGCGCATCTTGTCCAACTCGGCTTGCAGTTTCTGCACCACTTCATCCGGCACCTCTTTGTTTAGCGCCAGATACAGCTCGGCGTTGTCGAAGCGCAGAATAGTTTTCAGACCGGAAATACCTTCCTGCTTGGCCAGGTAACGACCGGCAGGGTCGCCCGTGGCCCACAGGTCAATCTGGCCAGCCATCAGCTTCTTAGCGTTTTCTGTGTCACGCAAGGCCGTAACCGGCTCCAGGCCTTTTTCCGCCAGGTGCTGCGCAATGGCGTCGCCCTTGTAGGCACCTATCTGGTACTGCTTGGCGTCTTCCAGGCTGTTTAGGGTAATGGGGCTATCGGCCTTGCCAAGCAGCACCCAGTCATCGGGACCAATCGGCCCGACCCATTTAAACAGCGCCTCGCGGTCAGGCAGACGCGCGGTCACGAACACACCATAGCCGGGCTTTTCCAGCGCCAATTTGTAGATGCGATCCCAAGGGAAGCGCAGGGTCATGTTGTAGTGAATGCCGGCACGCTTGAACATCTCACGGACAATATCCACCGCGATGCCATCAATATTGTCTTCTTGCGCAAAGTTCTTGCCGTTGATTGCCATGTTGTACGGCGGGAAGTTCTCGGTCAGCAGGACCATGCGGTAATTCGGGTCGATTTCCGCCCGAGCACTGCCCGCGAGCACCATAACAGTGCCGGCAAGAGCGGCGAGTAGTTGCTTCAACATGACGTCTCACTTCGTTAGTAGGCCAGAGCTGCAAACGTACTCGGCCAAGTTGGCTTAACCCCGCCTGCAGTAAACCCAGGCACGGGTACATATTCGCTTTGCGTGGATGGCGCCTCGCGCGCGTTAAGTGCTCATTTTGAGCACTGCTGCCGCACATCGCCAGAGGCCGGTGGCCAGGGCAAATAACTACAGCGAACCGCACGCAAACAGGCCGATTTTAGCGAGACAGTCGACATTTAGCTGTCGACTACCCCGCAGCAGTGGTCAGCAAGTCTGCCAACCACGCGGCTTAATGCGCTGGAGCAGACGACAGCTGCCGGCCGACCGGTCTAGAGCCGAACGCAGCAAGCGGTTAGCGACTTAGGCATGCACCGAGGCAAGGCCACCTGCAGACTCAAAGTCACTTGGCCGAGGAAACAGCTCTGAGCGGATCCGGTCTAGCTTGTCGCGCATTGTTGCAACGTCTGAGCGGTCGTCCGTTGTGTCGTTGATGCAGATGCACAGGTGACGCCCGAGCGAGTCCAGCAGCGACGCAACCCGGTCATGCTCAACATCATCGGTGAACAGGTAACGGCACTGCTCCCAGCCAATGTCAGCTCGGCCATGGGTTGCACACCAGTCGAGGTACAGGTTAGCCAGAATGCTCTGGCCAGTGCGGCGCCTGAATTTTTCCTGACGAACCTCATCGAAGATTTCGGGGTGCGCCGCTTCAAGCTCCATCATCCAGCTCTTACGAATGCCTTTGGGCGCGTGCTCAGGGATAAACGCGATGCTCGATGCGCCATAGGTTGTTTGCATCCAGTGCCGCGCGTTACTGGCATCGTTATGGCCCGACAGCTGTAGATCGGTATCACCGGTTGGGATGGGCTCTCGAGTTAAAAACACCATAGCGCCGACCGCGCTGAAAAAGTCTGTGGGCTTAACAGGCCGGGTCAGCATTTGATCGTCGTTGAATGAAACGAAATGCTCAGCCAAGTCGGGAATATGGTGCAGCGCCGACTCAATCGCCCGGGATGAGAATGTCGGCAGGTAGCGCGCATCCAGAATCTGCGAATGATCAACGATGCGCAGCCGAGGGTGTTCCGCGATAAAGCTTGGCACTTGCTGATCGGTGACAATAAAGATGTTGCCGTCTATGCCCCAGAACTGTTCCATCGAGCGAAGCAAAAACAACAAATCGTCGTTATCTCGATAGCGTCCCTCGCCATTGGCAAAGGGCAGAAGGTCGCGCTGCGGTTCACCCGAGTGATATTCGCGTTTGGCCCGCCAATTAGCGTCACCTCCATCAACCCACGTGATAACGGCATCAACTTGCATGTCTAATCCAGCTCTGATTCAGGGCAACTACAACAATCGTCATACGCGCACGGCTGAAAGTATGAATCGCTGCACCCTGCGCACAAGGTAGCAGCGCTTACTGCCCTGCCAGCGACGGCTTAACGTACGACGATGCCGCGGCTGGCCATATAGGCCTTGGCTTCCGGTACGGTGTATTCGCCAAAATGGAAAATGCTCGCGGCCAGTACCGCAGCCGCCTTGCCTTCGATAATGCCGTCGGCCAGGTGCTGCAGGTTGCCGACGCCGCCGGAGGCAATTACCGGGATGCCAACCATCTCGCTAATGGCGCGGGTCACACCCAGGTCGTAGCCGCTCTTTACGCCGTCCTGATCCATGCTGGTCAGCAGGATCTCACCGGCGCCGAGGTCTTCCATTTTCTTCGCCCAGAGCACCGCATCCAAACCGGTCGGCTTGCGCCCGCCGTGGGTGAAGATTTCCCAGCGCGGGGTTTCACCCGGCTTAGAGACCCGCTTGGCATCAATCGCCACGACGATGCACTGCGAGCCAAAGCGCGAAGCGGCTTCGCCAACAAACTCCGGGGTGAACACCGCTGCCGTGTTGATCGAGACTTTATCGGCACCGGCATTCAGCAGGTTACGAATATCCTGTACCGTACGCACGCCGCCGCCGACGGTCAGCGGGATAAACACCTGGCTGGCCATGCGCTCGACGGTGTGCAGGGTGGTGTCGCGGCCGTCGACGCTGGCGGTGATGTCGAGAAAGGTAATCTCGTCGGCACCTTGCTCGTCATAGCGCCGGGCGATTTCCACCGGGTCGCCAGCATCGCGAATATTCTCGAACTGCACGCCTTTGACCACGCGACCGTTGTCGACGTCGAGGCAGGGGATGATGCGTTTAGCCAGTGCCATAACGATGCTCTCGTTGGATGGGGCGGGCGGCGTTCCGCTGAGCGCAGCGATACCCATCGATAAAGTGGTTGGCGATGGGTTACGCCGCTGCGCGGCTAACCCATCCTACGGCTTAGCCCTTGAAGGAATCGCAGAAGGCCTGCGCCTCAGCCACATCCAGGGTGCCTTCATAAATCGCCCGACCGGTGATCGCGCCGATGATGCCAGGCGAACGCGCCAGCAGCAGTTTCTCGATATCACTCAGGTTGTGGATGCCGCCCGAGGCGATCACCGGAATGCGGCTAGCCGCCGCCAGGGCCGCAGTGGCCTCGACGTTGCAACCTTGCATCATGCCGTCTTTGGCGATGTCGGTATAAACGATGGCGCTCACACCGTCGGCCTCAAACCGCTTAGCCAAATCAGTGGCCTGCACGGCGGACACCTCAGCCCAGCCGTCGGTGGCGACAAAGCCGTCTTTGGCGTCGAGACCGACAATCACCTTGCCCGGGAAGGCTTTGCAGGCATCGGTGACGAACTGTGGATCTTTCACCGCCTTGGTGCCGATGATCACGTAACTGACCCCCGCACGCACGTAGTGCTCGATGGTGTCGAGGGTACGGATACCGCCGCCAATCTGGATCGGCAGGGTCGGGTAACGCTTGGCGATGGCTGTCACCACCTCACCATTAACCGGCTGACCTTCAAAGGCACCGTTGAGGTCGACCAGGTGCAGACGACGGCAACCGCCCTCCACCCACTTGGCGGCCATGCTCACCGGGTCATCGGAAAACACCGTGGAGTCTTCCATGCGGCCCTGGCGCAGGCGCACGCAGGCGCCGTCCTTCAAATCGATCGCGGGGATAATCAGCATCGGTTGAACCTGCTCAAGTCGTGTGAATTCGATGGGTCAGCTCTTTTCGAGTGCCCAGAGGTCGCTTTCGATGCTCTCGAACCGTTCTTTCAGGTGAGTCTGCACATCGAAAATCGCCCGATTGTAATAATGCGGCGCAATTTCTCGGCTAAACAGTTCGAGTATTTCAGCCACCTCGAAACTGCCCAGCTCCAGCTCAAAACGCTCAGCCATAAAGCGCTTGAGAACCTGGCAGGCGTCACGCTCCTGCTCGGTGCTCAAGGTCATGATTGGCGGCTTAAGCTTGGTCCTGGCCATTTACCAGCGACCATCCCAGGCGGCGAAGTTCTGCAGCAGCTGCAGGCCGTGGGTGTGGCTCTTTTCCGGGTGAAACTGCACGGCAAAACGCGAGCCGTCGGCCAGCGCCGCGGCGAAATCCTTGCCGTAATGCCCACGTCCGACCACCTGCTTGGGGTTGCCGGCTTCGATGTAGTAACTGTGCACGAAGTAGAAACGCGCCAGGTCCGGGATGTTGTGCCACAGCGGGTGTTTGACCGCCTGCGCCACTTCATTCCAGCCCATGTGCGGCACTTTCAGCGGCTCGCCATCTTCAACCATGCCCTTGCCGAAGAAACGCACCTTGCCGGGAAACAGGCCGATGCAATCAACCCCGGCGTTCTCCTCGCTGTGCTCCAGCAAGGCTTGCATGCCTACGCAAATGCCGAGAAACGGCCGGTCGACACTGACTTCGCGCACCAGGCTGTCGAAACCCAGCCGCTTGATCTCGGCCATGCAATCGCGGATGGCGCCTACACCGGGAAACACCACGCGATCCGCTTCACGAATCACTGCGGCATCGCTGGTGACCAGCACCTTGCCGGCCCCGACGTGCTCAAGTGCCTTGGCCACCGAGTGCAAGTTGCCCATGCCGTAGTCGATGACGGCAACCGTTTGCATCAGAGCACGCCCTTGGTCGACGGCATTTGCCCGGCCATGCGTGGGTCCAGCTCAACCGCCATGCGCAGCGCGCGACCGAAGGCTTTGAACACCGTCTCGATCTGGTGGTGGGTGTTGGTGCCACGCAGGTTATCGATGTGCACGCTAACCAGCGCGTGGTTAACGAAACCCTGGAAGAACTCCTGGAACAGGTCCACGTCGAAGCCGCCCACCACTGCACGGGTGAACGGTACGTGCATCTGCAGGCCCGGACGGCCGGAGAAGTCGATCACCACGCGTGACAGCGCTTCATCCAGCGGCACGTAGGAATGGCCGTAGCGGGTCATGCCTTTTTTGTCGCCGATGGCCTTGGTGAACGCCTGGCCGAGGGTGATACCGACGTCTTCCACGGTGTGGTGGTCGTCGATATGCAGGTCGCCCTTGCACTGGATATCCAGGTCGATCAGACCATGCCGGGCAATCTGATCAAGCATGTGTTCAAGGAACGGCACGCCAATATCAAACTTGGCTTTGCCCGTACCATCCAGGTTGATCGAGACCTTGATTTGGGTCTCCAGGGTATTGCGCTCGACAGATGCCGTACGCTCGATCATCACCAGCTCCACAAAGTCGTTGTGCCAAAGGGCGGCCATTATAGGCCGATAAGCACACAACCTTGAAGCAAGGCCCGCAGATAGCAAAAAACCCGCTGACGAACACAGCCGCCAGCGGGATTTTGCGGTACTACGCGCGACTTACTGGAACAGCGTCGCGGTCTTTTGCAGGGTGATCCAGATGCCCCACGCCAGCGGCAGCCCGACGACCAGCCAGGCGGCAATGGCCAGCGGCTTGGACGCCGGATCGGCCGACCATTCCAGCACAGCCACTTCACCGCGCTTGGCGTCATGGCTCAGCGCACGCTCGGCAGCCAGTTCGGCTTCACTCATGAAGTACTTGTCCGCCACCGGGCGCACCAACAGGTTGCAAATAAAGCCCAGCACCAGCAGGCCGGCAAGGATGTACAGGGTGATGTCATAGGCCGCTGCGCGCTCGACGCCAATGCTCAACTGATACTCACGCAGGTAGTTGACCAGCACCGGCCCCAGCACCCCAGCAGCCGCCCACGCGGTGAGCAAGCGACCGTGAATAGCGCCGACCATCTGGGTGCCGAACAAGTCGGCCAGGTAGGCCGGCACCGTGGCAAAGCCACCGCCATACATCGACAGGATGATGCCGAACGCCAATACGAACAGCGCCAAGCTGCCCAACTGCCCCAGCAGCGGAACGGCGGCATAGAGCGCAAAGCCCAAGCCGAAGAACACGAAGTAGGTGGCTTTACGGCCGATAAAGTCCGAGCAAGAGGCCCAGAAGAAGCGGCCACCGATGTTGAACAGGCTGAGCAGGCCGGTGAAACCGGCTGCAATGGCCGCAATCTGCCCCAACTGCACGGCGCTCAACTCGTTAAACGACAGCTCATTACCCAGCAACTGCCCGGCAAACACTTCCTGCAACAGCGGTGACGCCATGCCGATAATGCCGATGCCCGCCGATACGTTAAGGCACAGCACCGCCCAGACCAGACGGAACTGCGGGGTTTTCCAGGCAACGCTGACGTGCACGTGGCGATTGGTGATCATGCTGTTACCCGCCTTAGCCGCAGGCGCTGTCCAGCCGGCCGGTTTCCAACCTGTAGGCGGCACACGGTAGGCCAGCGCGCCGCCGACCATAAAGACGAAGTAGATGATCGCCATGACCACGAAGCTCTGCCATACGCCAACGCCCGTGTCGCTGGCAAAGTGGCTCATAAGCTCAGCCGCCAACGGTGCCCCCACCATCGCCCCGCCGCCGAAACCCATGATCGCCATACCGGTGGCCATGCCGCGCTTGTCCGGGAACCACTTGATCAACGTCGACACCGGCGAGATATAGCCCAGACCCAGGCCAATACCACCGATCACCCCAGACCCCAACCACAGCAACCAGATTTGGTGATGGTAGATACCCAGCGCGGAAATCAGCAGGCCACCGCACCAGCACATAGCCGATACCAAACCAGCCTTACGCGGGCCGGCATGCTCCAACCAACCACCCCAAACGGCAGCCGAGCAGCCGAGAAAAACGAAGAACAGCGTGTAGATCCAGCCCAGCATGGAAATCTGCCAATCGCAGTTGCTGGCAAAAATCTGCTCAAAGAAGCCGATATCCGCCGCGCAAGCCAGCGGTGCATCGATACCGACGGCCTTTGACAGCGGCAACCAGAAGACCGAAAAACCATAAGCCATACCAATACACAAATGGATGGCCAGAGCGGCTGGCGGCACCAGCCAGCGGTTGAAACCCGGCGTCGCGATGATGCGTTCCTTAGACAGAAAGGCAGGCGCAGCCGAAGCGCCGTCTAGGACGAGAGCGTCAGCCATAGCAATGTTCTCTTCTTATAATGTGCAGGCAAGGCACTGGGCTTTAACGCGGGCAGAATAGCTCGCGCAGCGGCGAGACTAGCATTGCAGCGATACGCCTCGGACACATGGCGCATTATTCATTAGTCGTATAGCAACTACCAGGCAACGGCGACCCGCTAACAGTAAGCACGCCGCAGGGAACCGGCCGCCAACCTGCCTATCCAAGTGCCACAGCAGAACGCCCAGCAATGCACCACAGCCTGCTTGCTCACGCTCAACGCCTTGGCGCAGCGGTAAAAGCCGCTTGCAAAAAACGCCAGGCAAACGCAAGTGTCGGCGGCCCGGACAAAAACACTGCCGCTATACTGACCGGCTTAAATTGCTGCTCTTCACTCTTCAGCTTCGAAACAAGGATTCGCACATGAAAGCGCTCGGCAAAATTATCGGCCTGTTTTTTCTAGGGCTCTTGCTGATCATCGTGGCGCTGGGCTTTGCCCTCACCCACTTGTTCGATCCCAACGATTACAAAGACGAAATCCGCCAACTGGCCCGCGACAAGGCCAATCTAGAGCTGACCCTCAAGGGCGATATCGGCTGGAGCCTGTTCCCCTGGCTCGGCCTGGAGCTGACCGACGCCAGCCTCGCCAGCCTCAGCACCCCAGAGCAACCTTTTGCCGACCTGCGCCTGCTTGGCCTGTCGGTGCGCGTGCTGCCGCTGCTGCGCAAAGAAGTGCAGATGAGCGATATCCGCATCGACGGCCTCAACCTCAACCTGCAGCGCGACGAGAAAGGCCACAGCAACTGGGAAGATGTCGGCAAACCGAAAACCGCCGCGACCACACCTGACGCCGCGACGGGCGACAGCGCACCAACTGCAAGCACAACATCTGAGCCAGAAAACAACAGCCAGCCACTAAAACTGGATATCGACAGCCTGATCGTCAACAGCGCCCGCATCGACTACCGCGACGCACAGAAGGGCCAACAATTCAGCGCCGAAAGCATCCAGCTGACCACCGGGGCCATCCGTGAGGGCGCCGGCATACCCGTCAAGCTCAGCGCCTTCTTTGGCCTCAACAAGCCGGTATTGCGCGCCCGCAGTGAACTGCAGGGCGAACTGCGTTTCGACCGGGCGCTCAAGCGCTACCAGCTGGAAGATGCCAAGTTCTCCGGCGAAGTCTCCGGCGAACCCTTTGACGGTCAAACGCTGACCTACTCCGCCCAAGGCCAACTGCTGGTTGACCTGGCCGCCCAGGTCGCCGAATGGAACGGCCTGAAACTGTCCGCCAATCAGCTGCGCGCCCTCGGCGAGCTAAAAGTGCGCGACCTCGACACCCAGCCAAAACTCAGCGGCGGGTTGTCCATCGCCCCGCTCAACCTGCGCGAATTCCTCACCACCATCGGCCAGAAACTACCGCCAATGAATGATGAGAAAACCCTCAGCCAATTCGAACTGGTTACTCGTCTCAGCGGCACCGCCAACAGCCTGACTTTCGAAGACCTCAAGCTAACCCTCGACGACAGCCATTTCAGTGGCCAGCTGGCGATTGCAGACTTCGCCAAGCAAGCCCTGCGCGTGCAACTCAAGGGCGACCAACTGAACCTCGACCGCTACCTGCCAGCCCCGGCCAAAGACGCCAAAGACGCCGGCGCTGCGCGCCAGGCCGAAGTTAAAGCCAGTGTCGCCAGTGCCGGCGAAAGCGGCAGCACACCACTGCCCGACGCGCCGACGCAGCATGCCTGGAGCAGCAGCGAGATCCTGCCGATCGCCACCTTGCGCAAGCTCGATGCACAGCTCGATCTCGACCTAGACCAGTTAACCGTGCAGCAACAAGCCATCAGCAACCTCAGCGCCAAAGCGCAGGCCAAAGCGGGCTTGCTGACCCTTGAAAACGCCCGCGGCAGCATTGGTAACGGTAGTTTCGACGCCAAAGCCAGCATCGACGCAAGACCTGCCACACCACTGCTCAGTGTGCAAAAGAACCTGCGCGGCATTCAGATCGAACCCTTCCTGAAAAAGCCCGACCAGCCTTCCCCGGTCAAAGGCCTGCTCGACCTCAACGCCACCCTCAGCACCAGCGGCAACAGCCAGCGCGCCTGGGTAGACGGACTCAACGGCGACGCCAGCTTCCTGCTCAATGACGGTGTGCTGGTCGACGCCAACCTGGAGCAGCAACTGTGCCGCGGCATCGCCACCCTCAACCGTAAGGCCCTAAGCAGTGACCCGCGCGGCAAAGACACGCCCTTCGAAACCCTGCAAGGCAGCCTGACCGTGCGCAACGGCGTGGCCCACAACCCAGACCTCAAGGCGCGCATTCCAGGCTTGGCGGTAAGCGGTAATGGTGATGTGGACCTGCGCATCCTCGGCCTCGATTATCGCGTTGGCATCACCATTACCGGTGATCAGCGCGAGATGCCCGATCCGGCCTGCCAGGTCAACGAACGCTATGTCGGTATCGAATGGCCCGTGCGCTGCCGCGGTCCGCTGGAAATGGGCGGCAAGGCCTGCCGCCTGGATCAGGACGGCCTGGGTAAAGTCGCCGCCAAACTGGCCGGCAACAAGCTCAACGAGAAGATCGAAGAAAAGCTCGGTGACAAGGTCAGCCCCGAGCTGAAAGACGCACTCAAGGGCCTGTTCAACCGATGAGCCCTGCACAATTTTCTACCGCTGTACTCGACTGGTATGACAGCCACGGACGCAAGGACCTGCCCTGGCAACAGGGCATCACACCGTATCGCGTGTGGGTATCAGAGATCATGCTGCAGCAGACCCAAGTCAGCACCGTACTCGGCTACTTCGACCGCTTTATGGCCGCATTACCGACGGTGAACGACCTAGCTACAGCGCCGGAAGACGAAGTGCTGCACCTGTGGACCGGCCTCGGTTACTACACCCGCGCGCGCAACCTGCAAAAGACCGCACAAATTGTTATGCGCGAACATGCCGGTGAATTCCCCCGCGATGTCGACCAGCTCACCGAACTTCCTGGCATCGGCCGCTCCACCGCCGGCGCCATCGCCAGCCTCAGCATGGGCCTGCGCGCGCCGATCCTCGACGGCAACGTCAAGCGCGTACTGGCGCGCTACGTGGCTCAAGAAGGCTATCCAGGCGAGCCCAAAGTAGCCAAACAACTATGGGATGTGGCCGAGCGTTTTACCCCGCAGGCGCGGGTGAACCACTACACCCAGGCAATGATGGATCTGGGCGCCACCCTCTGCACGCGCAGCAAACCCAGCTGCCTGCTCTGCCCGCTAAAAAGCGGCTGCCAGGCGCACCTACTCGGCCTGGAGATTCGTTATCCCATTCCTAAGCCGCGCAAAACGCTGCCGCAGAGGCGCACGCTGATGCCGATCCTCGCCAACCACCAAGGCGAGGTATTGCTCTACCGCCGCCCTTCCAGCGGCCTTTGGGGCGGCCTATGGAGCCTGCCAGAGCTCGACAACCTGCAAAGCCTGGACGACCTGGCAAGCCGTCACGGCTTGCAGCTGGGCACGCGCCAGATGCAAGCCGAACTGACCCACACCTTCAGCCACTTCCAGCTGGCTATCGAACCCTGGCTGATCCAAGTCGACGCCGCGCCGACCGCCGTGGCCGAGGCCGATTGGCTCTGGTATAACCTCGCCACCCCGCCGCGCCTGGGCCTTGCCGCCCCAGTAAAGAAACTGCTGAAACGCGCGGCCGATGCCCTCGCAGCCAATACTGGAGAAACGCCATGACCCGCACCGTACAGTGCCGCAAACACAAGCAAGAACTCCCCGGACTGGAGCGCCCGCCATACCCCGGCGCCAAAGGTGAAGACATCTTCAACAACGTCTCCAAGCAAGCCTGGGAAGAGTGGCAAAAACACCAGACGCTGCTGATCAACGAGCGTCGCCTGAACATGATGAACGCTGAAGACCGCAAGTTCCTCCAAACCGAGATGGATAAATTCCTCTCCGGCGAGGAGTACGCCAAGGCCGAAGGCTACGTGCCGCCGAGCGCATAACCCGGTATACCGTGGGCGGCACGTTAGCATGCGACCTCATCCGCAATATGCGCGACTAAAAGCCCCGCCCACGACCCACACCCTGCAACCGTAGGGTCGATGCCGCTTCACCCTCCCAGCAAACCGCACACCCCCGCCTACAAACATCCTCCCGGACTGCATCCAAACCACCCCGCGCCACCCATCATTTCCCACCATCCGAACCTAACCGCCCGTATTAATTAAATATTTTTTAAACTCACGCTTGACACACACCCTTCAAATCCGTCTAATACGCCCCGTTGCCCGGGTAGCTCAGTCGGTAGAGCAGGGGATTGAAAATCCCCGTGTCGGCGGTTCGATTCCGTCCCCGGGCACCAAAATACCGAGAAACCCCAAGCGAAGTTAAATTCCTTGGGGTTTTTTATTGCCTGCGATTTTTCACGACCTGCTCAGCGCCACAATTGTGTGCGAGCGACAGTCAACTGCAGCAAGGCGACAGGCTGACCAGCTAAGCGCCCCACGGCAGGTAAACGGCTTGGCGGTCAGCGAAACGCTATGCTAGCTTGGCGCCTCGCCAGGAACGCTACGAAAGGCCTGAGCGCCCCGAATAACAAGAGGACACCCCATGGCCGAGGCCACGCCTGCGCTGGAAATTCGCGATCTGCATAAACGCTACGGCGACCTTGAGGTGCTCAAGGGCATTTCTCTCACTGCCCGCGACGGCGATGTGATTTCCATCCTCGGCTCCTCAGGCTCCGGTAAGTCGACCTTTCTGCGCTGCATCAACCTGCTGGAAAACCCGCACAAGGGGCAGATCATTCTTGCCGGCGAAGAGCTCAAGCTTAAAGCGGCGAAGAACGGCGACCTTATTGCCTCCGATAACAAGCAGATCAATCGCCTGCGCAGCGAAATCGGCTTTGTATTCCAGAATTTCAATCTGTGGCCGCACATGAGCGTGCTCGATAACATCATCGAGGCACCACGCCGCGTATTGGGGCAGAGCAAAGCTGAGGCCATTGAAGTGGCCGAAGCGCTGCTGGCCAAGGTCGGGATTGCCGACAAGCGCCACGTTTACCCGAATCAACTGTCTGGCGGCCAGCAACAGCGGGCGGCGATTGCCCGCACCCTGGCCATGCAGCCGAAAGTCATCCTGTTCGATGAGCCCACTTCGGCTCTTGACCCGGAAATGGTACAAGAAGTGCTTAATGTGATCCGCGCACTCGCCGAGGAAGGCCGCACCATGCTGCTGGTAACTCACGAGATGGGCTTTGCCCGCCAAGTATCCAGCGAAGTGGTGTTTCTGCATCAGGGCATGGTTGAAGAACAGGGCTCCCCGGAGCAAGTGTTCGACAACCCGAACTCGGCGCGCTGCAAACAATTCATGTCCAGCAATCACTAAACACACGGAGCAACTACGCATGCAGAACTACAAGAAAATCCTGCTGGCCGCTGCCGCCACCCTGGCTTTCGGCACCAGCGCCGTCGCTGCTGACAAACTGAAACTCGGCACCGAAGGCGCCTACCCACCGTTCAACCTGATTGACGCCAGCGGCCAGGTCGGCGGCTTTGACGTAGAAATCGGCCAAGCCCTGTGCGCCAAGATGAAGACTGAGTGCGAAGTGGTCACCTCCGACTGGGACGGCATCATTCCAGCCCTGAACGCGAAGAAGTTCGACTTCCTGATCGCCTCCATGTCGATCACTGACGAGCGCAAAGTAGCCGTTGACTTCACCGACCCGTACTACACCAACAAGCTGCAGTTCATCGCCCCTAAAGGCGGCGACTTTAAAACCGACAAAGCCAGCCTGAAAAACAAAGTGATCGGCGCACAGCGCGCCACCATCGCCGGCACCTGGCTGGAAGACAACCTCGATGGCGTGGTCGATATCAAGCTGTACGACACCCAGGAAAACGCCTACCTCGACCTGTCTTCGGGCCGTCTCGACGGCGTCCTGGCTGACACCTTCGTCAACTGGGAATGGCTGAAGAGCGATGCCGGTAAAAACTTCGAGTTCAAGGGCGAGCCGGTATTCGACAACGACAAGATCGGCATCGCCGTGCGCAAGGGCGATGCTCTGCGCATGAAGTTGAATGCCGCCCTTGCCGAGATCGTGGCTGACGGCACCTACAAGAAAATCAACGACAAGTACTTCCCGTTCAGCATCTACTAAGCTGCCGGCACTGCGTCGCCCGCCCGGGCGGCGCAGGCTTCTGAGCCTCCTATGAATTTCGATCTTTACGGATTCGGTCCAGCCCTGGCTGCCGGCACCCTGATGACTATCAAGCTGGCGCTCAGCGCGCTTTGCCTAGGTCTGGTGCTCGGTTTGCTCGGCGCCCTGGCCAAGACTTCCCCGTACAAGCCGCTGCAATGGCTTGGCGGCACTTACTCGACCATTGTGCGCGGCATTCCCGAGCTGCTTTGGGTACTGCTGATCTATTTCGGCACCGTGCAGCTGATGCGCAATCTGGCGGACCTGCTCGGCATCGAAAGCCTTGAGCTGAACGCCTTTGCTGCCGGCACTATTGCCCTCGGCATTTGCTTCGGCGCTTACGCCACCGAGGTGTTTCGTGGCGCAATCCTGGCCATCCCCAAAGGCCACCGCGAAGCCGGCCAAGCGCTGGGCATGTCCAAGCCGCGGATTTTCTGGCGGCTGATCCTGCCGCAGATGTGGCGCATCGCCCTACCCGGTCTCGGCAACCTGTTTATGATTTTGATGAAGGACACCGCACTGGTGTCAGTGATCGGCCTGGAAGAAATCATGCGCCGCTCACAAATCGCCGTAACCGCCAGCAAGGAACCCTTCACCTTTTATATGGTGGCGGCCTTTATCTACCTAGGCCTGACGGTGCTGGCGATGATTGGCATGCACTTCCTGGAAAAACGCTCCAGCCGTGGCTTTGTCAGGAGCGCGTCATGAAAAAGACCTCTGAAATCGCCGCCTGGTCGATTGCCGTAGCGCTGATTACCTACGCACTCTGGGGCGGACTAACCGCCCTTAACTGGGACGTGATCATCAAATGGCTGCCGCGCCTCTCTGAAGGCGCCCTACTGACCCTAGAGCTGGTGGCCATTGCGGTTCTCGCCGGGCTGATCCTGGCACTGCCAATGGGCATCGCACGCGCTTCACGGCACTGGTATGTGCGCGCCCTGCCTTACGGCTACATCTTCTTCTTCCGTGGCACGCCACTGCTGGTGCAGCTGTTTCTGGTGTATTACGGCCTGGCACAGTTCGATGCGGTGCGCGAAGGCCCGCTCTGGCCCTATCTGCGCTCCCCATACTGGTGCGCTGTACTGACCATGACCATGCACACAGCGGCCTATATCGCCGAGATTCTGCGCGGCGCGATTCAAGCCGTGCCGCCAGGTGAGATCGAAGCCGCCCGCGCTTTGGGCATGTCGCGGGCCAAAACCATGTTCTATATCGTCCTGCCACGGGCGGCGCGTATCGGTCTGCCGGCTTACAGCAACGAAGTGATCCTGATGCTCAAAGCCAGCGCCCTGGCCAGCACCGTAACCCTGCTGGAACTGACCGGCATGGCGCGCACCATCATCGCCCGCACCTACCTGCCGGTGGAGATCTTCTTCGCCGCCGGGATGTTCTACCTGTTGATCGCCTTCATCCTGGTCCGGGGCTTTAAGCTGCTGGAGCGCTGGCTGCGCGTCGACGCCTGCCAGGGCCGCTGATTGCCTGGGGACCAGCGCCCTCAGGCAACACGCCACGTCATATGCCAACGACCACGCCCGCCCTGCCCCTCGAAAACGCTGACCTCCTGCAGCGGTTTAACGCACTCGATCACTTCCTCAGCGAACATCAAGCACTGTGGCGCCCCCGACCCTTTGTGCACTATCCGGCAATCCCCTGGGAAGCCGAGCACCCGCAGCTGGCAGACTGGCTAAAAGCACAGAGCCTCGAGCACGCAGAAGCGGCGCACAACCAACCACACCTGCTACAAGCGCCCGCACCATTTGCGCAACTAGCGGCACAGGCTCACCAGCTGAGCCAAGTGGGCGAATTAGCGCCGCTACCAACACCCGCTTTGCCCGCACGCTTCAGCGCGGGCGTACCAGGCCGGAAGTGGCAGCAAATCGACGCCTTTGCCCACCGCCTGAACTTCACCGATAAGCCACAACACTGGCTGGACTGGTGCGCAGGCAAGGGCCACCTCGGCCGGCGACTGGCGCATAACGGCGCAGCGCTGACCTGCCTGGAATACAACCCGGAACTGATCAAGAGCGGGCAACAACTCAGCAAAAAACTCGGCATCGACGCCGCGCATATTCAGCAAGATGTACTGGCTGATACTGCGGCAGCGCAGCTACGCGCTCACCACACCCCCGTAGCACTGCATGCCTGTGGCGACCTGCACACGCGCCTGCTGCAACTGGCCAGCCAAGTCGGCTGCCAGCAACTGGCCGTGGCGCCCTGCTGCTACAACCGCATCCGCACGGCGCTCTATCAACCACTGTCGACAAGCGCCCAAGCCTCAGCACTGCAACTGTCCATCGACGATCTAGGTCTGCCGCTCAACGAAACCGTAACCGCCGGCGCACGGGTACGCCGCCAGCGCGATCAATCCATGGCCTGGCGCCTGGCCTTCGACCTGCTGCAGCGCCAGTTACGCGGCATTGACGCTTACCTACCGACCCCCTCCCTGCCACCCGCCTGGCTGGACAAGCCCTTTGCCGACTACTGCCAAGACCTTGCCGCACTCAAGCAACTGCCCGCACCAACCACAGAGGATTGGCAACAGCTTGAACACAGGGGTTGGCAACGTTTGGCAGAAGTGCGCAACCTGGAGCTGCTGCGCGGCCTTTTCCGCCGCCCACTGGAAGTCTGGCTGCTACTCGACCGCGCCCTCTTCCTGCAAGAGCAGGGTTACAGCATGCGCATTGGCACCTTCTGCGCCTCCCAACAGAGCCCGCGCAACCTGCTACTGCTCGCAGAACGCCAGCCCAAGTTGCACACAACATCTGTGGATAACTCTGTTGACAGATTCTGAGCAAACCACGCAAACGCCCACCACGGACCGCCAGAGCTGAACTGTACATTTTTTAACCTGAAAATATTTCTCGTAAAAACATGCACTTATCAAATACCGAGAGGTAGCTCACAAAGACTGCGTACGAACGTGCCGAAAACACCTCACATGTGCATAAGCATTTCGCTGCTGATAACTGCCCCCGCATAAAACCTTGCTCGGGCCGCTTTACACGCGCAAATGAATCGATATAATGCGCCCCACAAATGCCGGTATAGCTCAGCTGGTAGAGCAACTGACTTGTAATCAGTAGGTCCCGGGTTCGACTCCTGGTGCCGGCACCATACAAAACAAAGGGTTACGTGAAAACGTAGCCCTTTTTTGTGCCTGAAATTCGGCCTGGGGTAGGATTGGGGTAGGGATTTGCCACCTCATGAACTCTTCGTTAGAAAAATACCGGGGCAGCCACATACCGCTCGTCGGAAAACAGACACAGGCCCGCCCAAATATCGGCGAGCTTTCTTTCCCTCCAAAAATTGCCACAAGCGATTTTCGTCATCTTGAAAGCCATTCATGACGGCGGCCTTTTTCACCCAGATGACGTAAAGTGGGGACTTGCACAGCCCCTGAGAGCTGAATAGTGTGACTGGGCGGGCCATCAGACCTGACTCAAGGATCACTAGCACCATGAAGCAACTTGTTATGGTGGCTGTATGCGGGGCGCTTCGGCGCGCCGAGTTCCTAGAGTCTCGGTCTTCCACACCCGCATACAGCCGCCACCCATCATGTGGAAGTGATGCAGGCGGTCTCTAAAACTCTAGAGGTCACCCTATGCAGCCGAGCAACTCATCCCCAGGCTTTACCCCACTACACTCCAGCGAGCACAACTGCCTGTTCGGCTTTCGCAGCGACGCCAGGGCAACCGAGCTGTATGACGAGGCGATGCAACGCCAGCATGCAGCTCTCGGCTTACTCTGCGCACTCGGCGGCACACCCCATTTGAATGAGCTTTCCGACGAACCCCTGAGCGGGTGCATCCAGGCGGTCAGATTACTGTGCGGTGATGCAGCCGGGCTGTATTCCGCAGCCTGGGAGCGCGTGCAGCAAGAAGCGGCCTGACTTGAATTAGAAGAAGGAGGGACGGATCACTCGCCCGCCTTCTTTGAAGACAGCTCAGATTCGTAACGCTGCACAAACTCGACAAGGTTAAGCCCAAGCACATGGCAAATATCGCGCAGCTGCACTAGATCGAGCCTGCGAAGGCCACGCTCAATGTCGCTGGTAAAGGATTGTGGACGGCCCAGCGCTTCGGCGAACTGCGCCTGCGTCAGGCCTGACTCAGTACGACACTGCTTGATCATACGAAGCAGCACTAAGTTCTCATCTCGATAAATCGACTTTTCCACAGAGACGCATTCCAGCTGTTGACAAAGCCAGAATGTATATCTAAATTACAGATATCTGAATTACAGGTATACAGATATGAACGTCGTGCACATCTCCACAATCATCCCTCTCGATCCAGATCGATCCGCACTTCTCGATGTCAAAAACCGCGTTTTGCTTTTAACCCTTGAGCGCTTGATAAGTCGATTCGACATCGAACTACCAGTTGTACTGAGCCTTTTGTCCGGATCAGACATCCACATCCGTCTCGACTCGGTAAGCGGCAATCCATGCTTGCTATTCGATGACATTCCAACGCTTTTGGACCTTATCCTGTTGGCGCTGATGGAAAATTGACCCACCCTGCCGATTGAAATTTGACCCAGGGCGGATTGCTGATTTTGTTACCAGCAACTGTGGATAAGTCTACCAGCGCAGCTGCTGTTGCCCCCACTCCTTCGCTAGCCCAGTTCAGTTGTTTAAGACCTGCCACACGCAGCCATGTAGCAGGCCGTCGTCGCCATGAAATCAGAACGGCTCATCGTCCTCCGGTTCTTGGCCGCCCTTACGTTTTCGCTCCCGTGATTTGATCTTGGCCTGGGCCGCCAAGCTGCTGTGTTGCAGGCGATAGGACTCGTTACCGGTTTCGACGATGTGGCAGTGGTGGGTCAGCCGATCCAGCAGGGCGGTGGTCATCTTGGCGTCGCCGAACACGCTCGACCATTCGGCGAAGCTCAGGTTGGTGGTGATCACCACGCTGGTGTGT
>NZ_JAYEET010000046.1:0-66910 GCF_034653255.1 Pseudomonas spirodelae
CCCCCCCCCCCCCCCCCCCCCCCCCCCCCGGCTGCTGCTTTTGCCAATAGCCAGGGGGGAGCGTCAGTAGGTCGTTTAGTCGACAAACAAGTCAGGGATCAGCGCACCGCCTTGCGGGTCGAAGCGGTACTGCTCGAAATCGCTCTGACCCTGCTCGCGAAGGAGGTCTTCGTCGATCAGCAAGCGCCCGCTGATGCTGCGCCCTTGGCTGCTGAGGATGGCGTGAGCCGCATCGGCCATGATCGCAGGCGTGCGTGCGCGCTTGAAGGCATCGCGGCTGCCCAGCTCGAACTCGATGGCAGCGGTGGCGATCATGGTTTTCGGCCACAGCGAATTGACGCTGATGGCGTACTTCTTGAACTCTTCATGCATGCCCAGGGTAAGCATGCTCATGCCGTACTTGGTGACCGTGTAGGGGCCGTGTTGGGCAAACCACTTGCTGTCCATATTCAGCGGCGGCGACAGATTGAGGATATGGCCGTTGCTGCTCTGCTTAAGGAACGGCAGGGCGGCCTGGCTACACACCATCACCGCGCGGGTGTTGATCTGGAACATCAGATCGAAACGCTTGGGTTCGAGCTTTTCCACACCGACCAGTTTGATCGCGCCGGCGTTGTTGATCACTACATCGATGCCGCCGAAGTGCTCAGCGGCCTGGGCCATGGCAGTTTTTACCGCGTTCTCGTCACGCACATCGACTTGCAGGGCCAGTGCTTTACCACCTGCAGCCTCAACTTCGGCGGCCACCGAGTGGATGGTGCCGGGCAGCTTGGCATGGGGCTCAGCGCTTTTTGCCGCGATCACGATATTGGCGCCGTCACGCGCGGCGCGCAGGGCGATTTCACGGCCGATGCCACGGCTGGCACCGGTGATAAACAGGGTTTTACCTAGCAGTGACATGGGTTTGCTCCGTGATTTGTGGTTATTCGTCTGGATCACTTCTGTAGGGTGGGTCGGGCGGCGTTCCGCTGAGCGCAGCGATACCCACCAATGTCGCCTGTCGATGGCTATCGCGTTGCTCAACCCATCCTACGACTCAGTGGTTAGTCATCGCTGGCTTCGATCTCCACTAGCAGCTGACGGTTTTTCACCTGATCGCCGCGGCTCACGCCAATCCGGCGGACTACGCCGTTGATGCTGGCCTTGAGCGGATGCTCCATTTTCATCGCTTCCAGCACCACCAGCAGTTGGCCCTTAGTGACGCTGCTGCCTTCCTCGACCAGTACCTCGACTATGGCGCCGTCCATCGGCGCCTTGACGCTGCCCGAGCCAGCACCCGCCGCGCTGCTAACCGGCTGGTGAGTGATGTCGCTCAGCTGCAGGTTGCCGTTGTGGCCATATAGCCAGAGGTTGTCGCCATCCAGGTGATAAGCCAGGCGTTGGCGAATGCCGTCCAGTTCCAGGGTGGCCCAGCGGCCGTCGCTGGCTAGCAGCGTGAGGTTGACCTGCTGTTCGCCAAACGTGGCCAGTAGGCTGGGTTGTGGGCCGTCGGCAATCACGTGCAGTGCCACGTTGTAGTTCTGCTCGCCGTGTTTAAGCACAAAGCGCCACGGCGCGCTGCCGGCATTGCGCCAACCGGCCAGGCCGCCTTGATGCGCACGGGCATTGGCTGATTGCTGGAACAACAGGGCAGCAGCGGCTGCCAGTTCGCGGGCTGTGGGCGGTTGCGGGCTTAGGCTTGGGTCACCGGCGAAGTGCTCGGCGATAAACGCGGTGGTGGCGTTGCCAGCGGCAAACTCGGGGTGGCTGAGCAGGTTGGCGAGAAAACGCTGGTTGCCATTCACGCCCAGCAGCACGCAATCTTCAACCGCGCGCACCAGCTTGCGCCGCGCTTCTTCGCGGGTCGCGCCGTAGGCGATGACCTTGGCCAGCATCGGGTCGTAGAACGGGCTGATGGTTTGGCCTTCAACCAGGCCGTGGTCTATACGGATGCCGTCACGCAGCGCCGGCTCCCAACGCAGCGCGGTGCCGGTTTGCGGCAGGAAGTTCTGCGTGGCGTCTTCGGCGTACAGGCGCACTTCCATGGCGTGGCCGGTTAGGCGAATCTCGTCCTGCTGGAGCGGCAGCGGTTGGCCTTCGGCCACGCGTATCTGCCAAGCAACCAAGTCTTGCCCTGTGATCAGCTCGGTGACCGGATGCTCGACCTGCAGGCGGGTGTTCATCTCCAGGAAGAAGAATTCACCGCTCTGATCGAGCAGAAACTCCACGGTGCCAGCACCGACATAGTTCACCGAGGCGGCGGCTTTGACTGCCGCCTCGCCCATGGCTTGGCGCAGTTCTGGCGTCATCACCGGGCAGGGCGCTTCCTCGACCACTTTCTGGTGGCGGCGCTGCACCGAGCAGTCGCGCTCGCCGAGGTAAACGATATTGCCTTGGCTATCGCCAAATACCTGGATTTCCACATGGCGCGGCTGGATCACTGCGCGTTCAAGAATCAGCTCGCCCGAGCCGAAGGCGTTTTGCGCCTCCGAGCGGGCGGTGCGGATTTGCTCGGCCAGTTCACTGGCGTGGTGAACCAGGCGCATGCCCCGGCCACCGCCGCCGGCGCTGGCTTTGATCATCAGTGGGTAGCCGATACGGCCGGCTTCGCGGATCAGGGTTTGTTCATCCTGGGCCGCGCCTTCATAGCCGGGAATGCACGGCACGCCAGCTTCGAGCATGGCGATCTTCGACAGGCGTTTGCTGCCCATCAGGTGGATGGCCTCGACGGTGGGGCCGATAAACACGATGCCGGCAGCCTCGCAGGCGCGGGCGAAATCGGCGTTCTCCGAGAGAAAACCGTAGCCGGGGTGTATCGCATCGGCGCCGGTTTGCTGAGCCGCTTTGATGATGTTGTCGATCACCAGGTACGACTGATTGACCTGCGCTGGGCCGATGCACACGGCTTCATCGGCTTGTTGCACATGGCGTGCGTCGGCGTCGGCCTGCGAGTAAACGGCTACGGTGCGGTAGCCGAGGTCCTGGGCGGTGCGCATCACCCGGCAGGCGATTTCCCCACGGTTGGCGATCAGAATCTTGTTAAAGGCGGGCATCTGTGTGCTCCTGCTTATGCGTAGCCCGGATGCAATCCGGGGATGGCGTTCCCGGATTGCATCCGGGCTACGGTTTGTTTGCGGCTAATGTGCCCACTTCGGCGCACGTTTCTGCATAAAGGCCATGGTGCCCTCGACGCCTTCGTCACCGGTTACCGCTGCAGCAAACTGCTCGGCGGCGCGGTCCAGCAAAGGTCCGAGTGCTTCGTTTTCTGCGGCCAGCAACAGGGCTTTGGTCTGGGCATTGGCCTGGGGCGCGCATTGGCGTACCTGGCTAAGTACTTGGTGCAGACGCACATCCACCGCTTCGCTAGTGGTTTCGCTGAAATGCACCAGGCCCAAGCGTTCGGCCTCGCTGCCATTGAAGCGGGCGGCGGTCAGGGCCAGGCGCCGGGTCTGGGTCAGGCCGATACGCTTGACCACGAAGGGCGCAATCTGCGCCGGCAGAATGCCCAGGGTGGTTTCCGGCAAGCCGAACTTGGCATCCTGATGGCTGATGGCAATGTCCGAGACGCAGGCCAAACCAAATCCACCGCCGAGCACCGCGCCTTCGAGTACGGCAATCAGCACCTGCGGCGTGCTCTGCGCTTCTTCCAGCAGGCTGCCGAAGGCACGATTCAGGTTGCGGTAGGCATCGCCACCGGCCGATCTGGCGCCGGCCATGTCCTTGATATCGCCACCGGCGCAGAAGTGTCCGCCGGCACCGCGCAACACGATGGCGCGCACGCTCAAGTCGTGTTGCAAGCTTTCCAGCACCGCGCGTAATTCGCTGACCATGGTCAGGCTCATGGCATTGCGGTTGTCCGGGCGGTTGAGGGTGACGTGCAGTACACCGCCTTCAAGGTTTAGCAGGAGGGTTTCGCAGTTGGGTAGAGCGGGCATCCGATATTCCTCTTACAGGTGCGCTGAAACGTAGGATGGGTCGGGCCGCGCAGGTTGAGGCGCGAAGCGTCGATATCCATCGTGTCTGAGTTGATGGGTATCGCTACGCTCAACCCATCCAACGGCGCTGCCTCTAACCTTTCTTTTTACCCGGCAGAATGCCCATCAGCTTGCAGATGATGCCCAGCATGATTTCGTCGGCCCCGCCGCCGATGCTCACCAGGCGTACATCGCGGTAAGCGCGCGATACCGGGTTGTCCCACATAAAGCCCATGCCGCCCCAGTACTGCAGGCAGCTGTCGGTCACTTCACGGCCCAGGCGGCCGGCCTTGAGCTTGGCCATGGAGGCCAGATTGGTCACATCTTTGCCGCGTACATACTGCTCGGTGGCCTGGTAGACCAGGGCGCGCAGGCACTCGATTTCGGTCTGCAGTTCGGCCATGCGGAAGTGGATGACCTGGTTGTCGATCAGCGCATTGCCGAAAGTTTTGCGCTCTTTGCAGTAGTCGATGGTGGCGTTGATGCAGTGTTCCAGGCCTTTGATCATGTTGGCGGCGCCAAAAAGGCGCTCTTCCTGGAATTGCAGCATTTGCATCATAAAGCCTGCGCCTTCATGGCCGATGCGGTTGCGCTGCGGCACACGGACGTTGTCAAAGAACACCTGGGCGGTCTCTGAGCTGCGCATGCCGAGCTTGTCCAGGTGCGGGCTGAGGGTAATACCTGGGGTGTTCATCGGCACCATGATCAGCGACTTGTTGATGTGCGGCTTGTCGTCACTGGTATTGGCCAGCAGGCAGATAAAGTCAGCAGATGGCGAGTTGGTGATCCACATCTTGCTGCCGTTGATCACATAGTCGCTGCCGTCTTTCTTGGCGGTGGTTTTTAGCCCGGCCACATCGGAGCCGGCACCCACTTCGGAGACGCCAATACAGCCAACCATCTCGCCGCTGATCGCAGGCTTAAGGAACTCTTCGCGCAGCTCATCGGAGCCAAAGCGCGCCAGGGCAGGGGTGCACATATCGGTTTGCACGCCGATGGACATCGGGATGCCACCGCAGATGATGGTGCCGAATTCTTCGGCCGCGACGACCGAGTAGCTGTAATCCAGGCCCATGCCGCCGAATTTCTCCGGCTTGGAGATGCCCAGCAGACCCAGGTCGCCGGCCATCTTGAAAATCTCGTGGATCGGGAAGCGCCCGTCTTTTTCCCACTGCTCGACGTGCGGGTTGATTTCCTTGTCGACAAAGTTACGGACCGTACGGCGCAGCTCTTCGTGTTCTTGGGTAAAGATCATTTCTTGTTCTCCGAAGGGTTACAGGCGGGCTACGCCGAAAGTGGTGGTTTTAAGTTGGCGCACAGCGGCTTCTGCACAGATATCCAGCAGGTAGCCGAGCAGCTTGCGCGTGTCACGCGGGTCGATCAGGCCGTCGTCCCACAGGCTGGCGGTGCTGTACAGCGCAGTAGACTGGCTGTCGAGCTTCTGTGCGGTAACGGTTTCCAGCATGTCGAGCATCTTCGGGTCGGCTTCTTTGCCTTCCTTGGCGTGTTTATCTTCGGTGACGATACGCAGCACCTTGCCGGCCTGGGCGCCGCCCATGACCGCGGTTTTGCTGTTGGGCCAGGCGAAGATAAAGCGCGGGTCCAGGCCACGGCCGCACATGGCGTAGTTGCCGGCGCCGTAGGAGCCGCCGACGACGATGGTGAGTTTTGGCACTGTGCAATTGGCCACCGCCTGGATCATTTTCGAGCCGTGTTTGATCACGCCCTGTTGTTCCGATTCGGTGCCGACCATAAAGCCGGTGGTGTTGTGGAAGAACAGAATCGGCGTGTTGCTCTGCTCGCACAGCTGGATGAACTGCGCCGCTTTGGCTGCACCTTGCGGGGTGATCGGGCCGTTGTTGCCGATAAAGCCGCAGGGCTGGCCTTCGATCTGCAAGTGGCCGCAGACCGTCTGGTTGTCGAACTCGTTTTTGAAGTCGAGGAAGGCTGAGCCGTCGGCGATGCGCGCGATGATCTCGCGTACGTCATAGGGCTTCTTCGCGTCGGCTGGCACCAGGCCGAGCAGCTCTTCGACCGGGTACAGCGGTTCGCTGTAGGTCTTAACCGGGCGCGTGGGTAACTGCGCATTCCACGGCAGCATGGCGAGAATATCGCGGGCAATACGCACGCCATCGGCGTCGTTCTCGGCCAGGTATTCGGCGGTGCCGGCGACTTGGGCATGCATCTCGGCGCCGCCCAGTTGCTCATCGGTGGCGATTTCTCCGGTGGCGGCTTTCAGCAGCGGCGGGCCGGCGAGGAACATCTTGGCCTTGCCGCGCACCACCACCACGTAATCTGATAGCCCCGGTTGATAAGCCCCGCCAGCAGTAGACGAGCCATGCACCACGGTGATTTGTGGCAGGCCCATGGCCGACATGCGCGCCTGATTGGCAAAGCCGCGTGCGCCTTCAACGAAAATATCGGCGGCGTAGTTGAGGTTGGCGCCGCCGCTTTCGGCCAGGGTGACCACTGGCAGTTTGTTCTCGAAGGCGATCTGCTGCAGGCGCAGGGTCTTTTTCAACCCCGTGGGGGAGATGGTGCCGCCCTTGATCGCGCTGTTGCTGGCGGTGACCAGGCAGCGCACGCCGGCGATATAACCAACGCCGGAAATAATCCCGCCACCAGCCTGGGTGCCGTCTTTGTCATCGTGCAGCTTGTAGCCGGCCAGCGACGACAACTCCAAAAAAGGTGCGCCGGGGTCGAGCAGTAGATTCAGGCGTTCACGCGGCAGTAACTGACCACGCTTATCGAATTTTTCTTTGGCGGCGGCGGCCTTGTTCAGGCAGTTCTGCTCGATGTCGCGAAAGCTGGCCACAGCGGCGAGCATGGCCTCGCGGTTTTTCGCGAACTCCTCACCATGTACGTCAATCTCGGATTGGATAACCGGCATGGCGTTACTCCTGACCTTTTAAAACATCGGGCACATAGGCCCGATGGAAGCCGTTATAGGACTCGCTGTCTTTCGCTTTGCCAAGCGTCCAGGCACGGGTGCCCTGGCTGGCTGCGCCGTCGATGCGGATGGTGTTGCCGCTGATGAAGTTGGCGCCCGGCGTGAGCAGGAAGACGATGGCGGCGGCCACCTCCGATTCGCTGCCGATGCGTTGCAGCGGCACATGGTCCTTGAGGTTGCGGATCATGGTTTTCATCGATTCGGGGTAAGTGTCCATGCCGCTGGAGGCGATCCAGCCCGGTGCCACGGCGTTTACCCGCACGCCGGCGTGCCCCCATTCATAGGCGGCGGTTTTGGTGAAGTTCTCCATGCCGGCGCGCGCTGCGCCCGAGTGGCCCATGCCCGGCATGCCGCCCCACATATCGGCGAGCATGTTGACGATGCTGCCACCGTGTTTGCTCATGCTTTGCAGGAATACTTCCTTGGCAATCAGAAAGCCGCCGACCAGGTTGGTGCGCACCACGGTCTCGAAGCCTTTCTGGTTGATGCCAATCAGCGGCGCGGGGAACTGCCCGCCGGCGTTGTTGACCAGGTGATGGATCTGCCCACGCTCGGCGACCACGTTTTTGACCATGGCCTTGACGGCTTCCTCATCGCGAATATCGCAGACCTGAAAGCTGGCTTGGCCGCCGTCTTCGATAATTTCGCCGCAGGTGCTTTCCAGTTTTTCCAGCTTGCGCCCCACCAGCACCACGTGGGCACCTAGATGCGCCAGCTCATGGGCGGTGCAACGGCCAATGCCGCTGCCGCCACCGGTGACCATAATGGTCTGGCCGTCAAACAGGCCGGGTTTAAAGACTGAGTCGTATGCCATTGTTGTTATCGTCCTCGTCGTAGGGTGGGTTAGCCGCGAAGCGGCGTAACCCACCGTATATACGTTGCCTCATGACCTGCTCGGCTGAGGTTTTGGTGGGTTACGCCTGCGGCTATAACCCACCCTAGGGATCACAGGTTTTCTGCCAGCGCCTTGGGCACAGGTATCGGGAACTCCAGCAGTTGCTGAGCGAACGCCTTGCCTTGCGGGTCGATGCGCAGGGAGGCGACGCCGCCGCCGCCGAGGGCGTTCTCCAGCAGGAAGTTCAGGCTGTGGCTGGCGGGTAGATACCAACGGCTGACTTTTCCGGTTTGTGGGTCGAGTGCGTGCTGCATCCATTCGGCCACGGCGCCTTCTGTTAGCGCAGCCGCGATCCAGGCCAAGTACTCGGGCTTTCTGGCCATTACGCCGATATTGCTGTGGTTACCCTTGTCGCCGGAGCGCGCCACGGCCAGCTTGATCATCGGCACGCTAACCTCGGCCTGAGCGTTTGGCAGTGGGGCGGTGCTATCGGCGGCAATCTGCGCGCTATCCAGTACCGCAATCTGTGGCAGGGCGACAGAGGTGCGTTCACCGTCGATTTCGACTTGCAGCTGGCAGGCTGATTTGTCGGCCAGGAAGCTGAACAGACGGATAACCGGGTAAACCGTCGGGCGGCCGCCGACGATGCCGGTCAGGCCCGGAGCCATGCCAGTCGCGGCTTGAGCGATCTCGCGGGAGAACAGGATCAGCGCTTCTTTCTTCGCGTGGCGTACGGCGATCTTGATCACGATTTCGCGGGTGTCGGCACGCTGGCCGCGTGGGCCGTAGGTCGCCTCGGAGCCGAGCAGTTCGATGCTGACTTCTTTATAAGGGCCCCAGCCGCGCTCGGCGAACAGCTCCTCGGTTTTGTTGATGATGGCCTGGCTGACGCGCTGGGCTTTCTTCACCGCGTCGATGCCCGCCATTAGGCAACTGGCGGTGCAGCGGAAACCGTCCGGGTGGGTAGCGCTGACTTTGTACTGAGCGGTCGGCGGCAGACCGCGTGCGCCTTTCAGCTCAACGCGGTTTGCGCCGACTTGGCGCAGTTGCACCTGGGTGAAATCGCAGAGCACATCGGGCAGGTAGTACGCCCGTGGGTCGCCGATTTCATAGAGCATCTGCTCGCCTACTGTAAGAGGCGTGACCAAACCGCCGGAGCCCTCGGGTTTGCTCACGACAAAACTGCCATCGGCGGCTACTTCCACCAGCGGGAAGCCGATATGTTCATAGTCCGGCACGCTTTCCCAGTCGGTGAAATTGCCGCCGGTGCACTGCGCGCCACATTCGATGATGTGCCCGGCCAGTGCGGCTTGAGCGAGCTGGTCGAAGTCGTTCCAGGCCCAGTTGAATTCATGTACTAAGGCCGCGCTGACCACGGCGCTGTCGACGACGCGGCCGGTAATAACGATATCTGCACCCAGCTTCAGGGCTTCGACGATGCCCGGCGCGCCGAGATAGGCGTTGACCGAGACACAGAAGGGCGGCAGCGCAGCGCCGGTAAACATCTCCAGTGTGCCAGCCTTGGCCAGCTCGCCGAGCTTGGGTTGCAGGTTGTCGCCATGCAGCACGGCGATCTTCAGCTGCACGCCAGCCTGTTCACACGCAGCCGCCAGGGCCGCAGCGCAGGCGCTGGGGTTGACCCCGCCGGCGTTGCTGATCACGCGGATGTTCTTCTGCGCGATCTCCGCCAGCAGCGGCGCGAGAGTTTCCACGAAGTCGGTGGCGTAGCCTGCGTCCGGCTTCTTCATCCGCGCGCCGGCCATGATCGACATAGTGACTTCGGCCAGGTAGTCAAATACCAGGTAATCCAGCTCGGAGCCTTTTACCAGTTGGGCGGCGGCGGTGCTGGTGTCGCCCCAGAAGGCAGAGGCGCAACCGATGCGTACGGTTTTAGTCATTGGAGTAGGTCCGCAACACATGAATAAGGTGAACTGAGGCTACCAAGCAAGCGCTTGGTTGCAAAGCCCCAAAGTGAATCTTTCTGACCTAAAGTGTGGCCAAGCGCTTGCTTGGGTGGCCGGTGCAGCATAAATTTCACCAATAACGACAAGCACTTGGGTAAACCTGCCGAGAATAAGCCTGTGATTGCAGGCTTGATTAGGTTGGCTTGAGGCATAAAGAGAGTTGGAGAGTACTTAGCGTGGATGATCAACAAGCTCAGGCGGTGATGCGCGATCTGGTGGCCAGCGGGCAGATCACTGACCCGGAAAGTGCGCGTGGCAAGCTGCTGCAAACCGCCGCGCACCTGTTTCGCAGTAAGGGCTACGAGCGCACCACGGTGCGTGACTTGGCCAGCGCCGTGGGCATTCAGTCCGGCAGCATCTTTCATCACTTCAAGAGCAAGGATGAAATCCTGCGTTCGGTGATGGAGGAGACCATTCGTTACAACACCGCGCTGATGCAGGCCTCGCTGGCGCAGGCGACTGACCTTCGCGGCCGCGTGCTGGCGCTGATCCGATGCGAGCTGCAGTCGATTATGGGCGGTACCGGTGAGGCCATGGCGGTGCTGGTGTATGAGTGGCGTTCGCTGTCAGAGCCAGGCCAGGCGTTTATCCTTGAGCTGCGCGATAACTACGAGCGGCTATGGCTTGAGGTGCTGGGTGAGGCCAAGGCGGCCGGTTACTTCAAGGCCGATCCCTTCATCATGCGTCGTCTGCTCACGGGTGCGTTGAGTTGGACCAATACCTGGTTCCGTCCCGAGGGGGCCATTTCCCTTGATCAGCTGGCCAAAGAAGCATTGTCATTGGTTATTAAGGAAACCTGAGTAGATTGAGCTTCGCTGTATGGCACTTTGATAGTATTTTGGCGCCATTGGACTTCGAGTCATGTAGTCCGCCCACTAAGTTGCCGCGCGTCGTTTGCATTGAGGTTCCACTTGGCCATGTTGTTAAAAGCGTTGCTACTTGGCTTGATGCTTTCTCTGGCCTGCGTTGCGCAGGCCGCAGTAGAGGTCCGAGTGGGGGCCTACCATTTTCCGCCTTATGTGATTAAACCGGACAGTGAGCGCGCAGGCGGTCTATTACCCGAGTTGCTGCATGCGCTTAATCAACAGCAGAGCGAGTACCGCTTTACGCTGGTTGCCACCTCGACCATGCGCCGGTACCGCGACTTACAAAGCGGGCGCTTCGATCTGATACTTTTCGAATCGCCGACCTGGGGCTGGCAGGGCATTGCCCACACGGCTCTGAATCTGCAGATCGAGGATGCCGAACTGTATGTCGCGCGCATGCAGGCGGGACGCGACGAGCATTATTTCGATGACCTCAAGGGCAAGCGCATGGCCCTCTACAGCGGCTATCACTATGGCTTTGCCGGGTTCAACGCGGACAAGCAGTTTCTCGCTGATCAATTCAACGCGGTTCTGACTTACTCCCACGACAGTAATTTGATCATGCTGCTGCGCGGGCGAGCGGATGTGGCGGTGGTGACGCGCTCTTACCTGCAGGCTTACCAGCAGCACTACCCCGAACAAAGCCGTGCGCTGCTAATTTCCCAACGGGTTGATCAGGTCTATCAGCATCAGGCGTTGTTTCGCCCGCAGTCGGCCATTTCACCGCCTGTATTTGCCGAGCTGCTCAAACTGCTCCACCGCAGTCAGCAGTTGGACAAGTTACTCAGTCGCTACCATTTACGTGACCTATCCGTGCAATAAGTGACTTAAAGCGCACTGTTTGGTCAGGTTTTCCTGGAGTAGGCTGCGTACATTGATTAATAAGGATGTTCGCTGCTATGGGCTTTATCAGGCGCTGGCTAAGTCGAGTGGGCGGTGTGTGCATGGCTCTGCCATTATCCGCGCCGCTACTCGCTGCACAGGATGTGCGGGTTGCGGCGGTGTATTTTCCGCCCTATGTATTCAAGGCTGAGCAAGTTGGGGCACAGTCGCCGGGCTTACTCCGCGAGCTGCTCACCGCGCTTAACCACGCTCAGACTGACTATCGTTTTGTCATGGTGCCAACGGCTATAAAGCGCCGCTTTGCTGACTTTGAGCAAGGCCGCCTGGACCTGGCAATTTTCGAAAATCCGAACTGGGGCTGGCAGCAAATTCAGCATGTTGCCCTGGATATGCGTCTGGAAGACTCGGAGGTGTTTGTTGCCCGCGCTGAGCAAGGGCGTGATCAAGGTTATTTCGACACGTTAAACGGTAAGCGTTTGGCGCTTTACCATGGCTACAACTATGCCTTTGCCGAGTTTAATTCCGACCCTGACTACCTGAGCAAAACCTTCAACGCCACCTTGAATCATTCCCATGACAGCAGCTTGCTGATGGTCTTGCGTAAGCGTGCCGACATTGCGTTGGTCACGCGTTCTTATTTAGGCGACTTTCTTGAGCGTAACCGGCAATACGCCGGGCAGCTGCTGATTTCCGAGCGGATGGATCAGCGCTATCGCCACCATGTGCTGCTACGCCCTGGGGCGCCTATCGAGCCTGAGCAATTTATGGCGATCTTTGAGTCGTTGCGTGACAACGGTCAGCTGTTGAAGATTTTCAGCCGTTATCAGATCCGCGTCTTACCGCGCGCTGGTCAGGTTGAGTTGTCTACAGCGCCTTAGCCATCAGCCGTAGGCTTCACCTTGGGTAGCGATAGAGGCGCTGGCGTGGTACTTAGCCTTAGTTTTCGCCGGCGTCCTTGGCTTTCTGCTCACGTTCGCGTTGATGAATCTTTGTCAGTTGCTCGTCGCTTAATGGTAGCGGTTTAGCGGTGCGCAGCAGCACCATCAGGCCGCCGACGATGGAGCCCAGCACCAAAATAATAAACAGCCAGATATACCAAGTCATGAGAGAGTCCTCCTGTGGCAAGTATTCACCATACCTGTCGGCGGCGGATCTGTCCGATCAGCCGCCGGCAAGGGTCTAGCGGCGGACTTGTTTGAGGGTTTCAGCGATCAGGAAGGCCAGTTCCAGCGACTGGTCGGCATTCATCCGTGGGTCGCAATGGGTGTGGTAACGATCCGACAGGCCGTCTTCGGTAATCGGCCGCGCGCCGCCGATGCACTCGGTGACGTTCTGCCCGGTCATCTCGATATGGATGCCGCCCGCGTAGCTGCCCTCGGCCTGGTGTACGGCGAAGAACTGCTTCACTTCAGCCAGGATTTGCGCAAAGTCGCGGGTCTTGTAGCCGCTTGAGGCCTTGATGGTGTTGCCGTGCATCGGATCTGAGCTCCACAGCACCTGGCGGCCTTCACGCTGCACGGTCTGGATCAGGCGCGGCAGGCCGGCTTCGACCTTGTCGGCGCCCATGCGCACGATCAGGTTGAGGCGGCCGGGATCGTTATCCGGGTTGAGGATATCGATCAGGCGGATTAGGTCTTCGCTGTCCATGCTCGGGCCGACTTTCACCCCGATCGGGTTGCCGACGCCGCGCAGGAATTCAACGTGCGCGCCGTCCAGCTGACGGGTGCGGTCGCCGATCCACAGCATATGCGCCGAGCAGTCGTAGAAACCGCCAGTGAGGCTGTCCTTGCGCACAAAGGCCTGCTCGTAGTTCAGCAGCAGCGCTTCGTGGGCGGTAAAGAAGCTGGTTTCGCGCACTTGCGCCGCGCCGTCCATGCCGCAGGCGCGCATAAAGGCCAGGGTCTCGTCGATGCGGTCAGCCAGGGCGCTGTACTTCTCGCCCAGGTCCGAGTTGGCGATAAAGTCGAGGTTCCACTGGTGCACCTGATGCAGGTCGGCAAAGCCACCCTGGGCAAAGGCGCGCAACAGGTTCAGCGAGGCGGTGGACTGGTGGTAGGCCTGCAGCAGGCGCTCCGGGTCCGGCACGCGGCTTTTCTCGTCGAAGCCGATACCGTTGACGATATCGCCGCGGTAGGCCGGCAGGGTCACGCCGTCGATGGTTTCATCGTTGGCCGAACGCGGCTTGGCGAACTGCCCGGCCATGCGCCCGACTTTGACCACCGGGCAGCCGGCGGCAAAGGTCATGACGATGGCCATTTGCAGCAGCACCTTGAAGGTGTCGCGGATTTTTGCCGCGCTGAACTCGGCAAAACTCTCGGCGCAATCGCCGCCCTGCAGGAGAAACGCGCGACCCTGGGTGACTTCGGCAAACTGGCGACGCAGTTCGCGGGCTTCACCGGCAAACACCAGCGGCGGATAACCGGCCAGGGTCCGCTCAACCTGCGCCAGTTGCGCGGCGTTCGGGTACTGCGGTTGTTGCTGGATTGGCTTGGTTCTCCAGCTTTCAGGGCTCCAGGGTTGCGACATTGCGGCTCTCGGCTTAGGTCAATTTAGGCGGACGGGCATGGTAACCGATAAGTCCGTCGCTTCAAGCTGATCACCGTGATAGAGCCTCTGCATGATGCTGTGGCTGCCTTTTACGCTGGATAGCGAAGTCATTAGCGTGGCAGCACATCGCGTCCCGGTAAAAAGCGCCCAAAGCCTTGTTGTTGACCCAATTCGGCGGGGTATTCCAGGCCAAGGCGATAGGCGATGCGACCGTTGATCAGGGTTGCATCCACGGCCTCATCATTGCGTTTAACCACCCGCTCCAGGCCGAGCACTTCCATGGGGGCTTCGTGGATGTCATCCAGTGCATCGGTCAGCCCTGCGGGATTAACGATCACCACATCCGCGCGGTCGCCGACGCGGATAGTGCCGGCATCCACACCGATAAAGTCCGCCAGCTCGCCGCTTAAGCGATGGATGGCGTGGCCCGTGTCCATAAACGGCGTGCCGGCCAGTTCGGCGTCGCGCACATATTTAAGGAAACGCAGCGGGAAGTTGTACTGGGCAATGGAGCGCAGGTGCGCGCCGGAGTCGGCAAAGCCCGGTTGGGTCCAGGGGCTGGACAGCAGTTTGTGCATCACCGGCAGGCGCTGGTTGCCGTAGCAGGTGGTCCACTTGAGGTCTTCGCGGTACTGGCAGGCCAGTTCAAAGTAGGCGTCGACCGGGTCCAGGTTACGGGCCTCACCGAGTTGTTTAAAGTTTCTGCCGACCAGGCTGGCGTCCGGGCATTCGGTAACCCAGCAATCAGAGAAATCGCGGTGCCACAGACCCTTGGTCAGCACGGCTTTGACCTGCTTCTTGAACAGCGTGCGGAACTCCGGCTCCAGCACCTTGGCGTAGAGTTCGTCCGGGTCTTTGATGTTGCGCAGAATCTCGCCGGCGCCGAACTCCTCGAAAGCGTTCACGTTGAGCCCTTCCAGGCGCAGGGTGAACGGCGCTGGCAGGGTCTGCCAGCGGAAGTGACCACGCAACACGGTATTGGCCAGCCAGCCGGAAAGACGGGTGAAACGGTGCAGCAGCGGCTGTGACTTGAGGTCCAGGGCAGTGAGCATTGAGCATTTCAGCGGCTTGCGGAACCAGCCGTGGGCTTGATAGAGGAAGGCAAACACGTTGACCTTGGTCACCGCATTCGGCGCGCCCTGCATCACTGCGCCACGCCGACGGAGGATGGCGAACAGGCGGGAGAATTCCTTCCAGCTGGCGAAGGTCGACGGCAACGGGCTGGACCAGGCGCGGTCGCCGTCCATCTTGTCCAGGCGCGTGGTCATGACCGAGAGGCCGATGCAACCGGCGTCCAGCGCTTCTTCCAGCAGTTGCTCCATGCGCTGCAACTCTGCCTCGGTCGGGGTGATCTCCGAGGTGGCGCGCTCAAGGCCCATGACCGCCACGCGTAACTCGGAATGGCCGAGGAACGAGCTGACATTCGGCCCGAGGGCGTGCTGGTCGTAGAAGGCGCGGTAACCGGCGGCGTCGCGCCAGGTTTTCTTCTCTTGCAGGATCGGCAGCACGTATTCACGTGGCACGGCTTCGACGCGGGTGAACAGATCCGAACAGTCCTGGGCGTCGGCCAGCACCATGCTGATCGAGCAGGAACCGATGGTGACGCTGGTGACACCGTGGCGCACGGATTCTTTTAGCGCCGGCGCGGCGATCACTTCGGCGTCGTAATGCGAGTGGATTTCCAGAAAGCCCGGCGTCACCCATTTGCCAGTGGCGTCGAGCACCTCGGCGCAGCCGCTTTCATCCAGCGGGCTGAAGCTGAGCACATCAATGCGTCCATCCTTGATGCCGACATGGCGCAATTGTCCGGGTTGGTCGCTGCCGTCGAAATACAGGCCGTTTTTGATGATGACGTCGTAGTTCATAGCAGACTCCAGGGCGCGAGCAGCAGGCAGCCAGTGACCAGCAGCAACAGGTAAATGGCGATGCGAAAGTGTTGTTCGTTGAAGCGTTGGTGCAGGCGCTCGCCGAGCCATACGCCGACCAGCAGCAACGGTGCATAGCACGCCACTTGTGGCAGCGCTGGCAGCAGGCGACCATCGAGCAGGAAGGCGATGGTCAGCAGGCTGTTGAGGGTGAACCATACAGTGACCAGGGTGGCGCGCAGGCGTGCCTTATCCAGTGCGGTGCCGGCCAGGGCGAATACCAGCAAGGGGCCGCCGGAGGCGAACAGGCCGTGGCTGATACCGGCACACAGGCTGATCAGTCGGCTAAGCCACAATGGGCGCAGGTGAGCGGCGCTGTTGTGGCGCAAACGCCACAGTTCGCGGACGGCAAACCACAGCACCAGCGCGCCAAACAGGCGCTTGGCCAGGACCGCATCCAGATAGGGCAGCAGCGCATAGCCGAGCAGGGTGCCGGCAACCATGCCAGGCAGGATCATGCCCAGCAGCAGGCGGCGGTCGATCATCTGCCGGTGACGCCAGGCCAGGTAGCCGGTCATGCAGATATTCAGCGGCACCAGCACAGGTAGCAACTGCTCGATGGGCAGTAGCAAGGCGCCGAGCGACAGGGCGATGACGATGCTGCCGAAACCGGTAATCGCCTCAAGGGTATACGCCAGCAGGATAAAGCCGCCGAGGGCCAGCCAGATAACATCCATCAGCCCATCTCCGCGGCGAAGCGCGCGCTCATCTTGCGGTAGTAAAAGCCCGGGGCGATGCGCCAGAGCAGGCTGGCCAGCCAGCTGCCACGGTCGGGGAACAGGCGCTCGCGGCCTTGTATTTGCGCCGACAGGATTTGCGCGGCCATCCAGTCGGCGCCGCGAATAGTGCCGATGGTGGAGCGGCCATGGCGGGCTTGTTGGCCATCACCGCCCAAGGCGTTCTGCTCAATGGGGGTGTCGAGAAAGCTTGGGTAAACCAGCAGCATGCGAATGCCGTCGCGCGTGGTTTCGGCGCGCAGCACCTCGAAGAATTGGCTTAGGGCGCTTTTCGCGGCGCAATAACCGGCGCGACCGAGCACCGGCATCCAGCCCGCCATGGAACCGATGGCGATAATCTGCCCACGGCTCTGGCGCAGCAGCGGCAGAGCCCTGAGGGTCAGCTCGACGGGGGCTTGGTAATCCACCGCCATGACCTTGCGCAACACGGCGGGGTCAGTCTGCATGGTCGGCGAGCGATGGGTGATGCCGGCGTTGTTGATCAGCACATCCAGTCTGCCGAAGCGTTCGGCGCAGGTGTGCAGCAATTGCTGGTGCAGGGCGGGATCAGTGATGTCGCCCGCCAGCCCCAGTACGCGCTTTGTGCCCAGCTCGTTCACACGCTTGGCCAGGCCCTCGGCGTTGATGTCGGTGAGCAACAGGTTGCAGCCCTTGGCGTAATAGACGCGCGCAAGCTCCCAGCCGAGGCCGCTGGCGGCCCCGGTAATCAATACGCTGTGCATTATTTTTCTCCGACGGCAGCCAGTTGCGCTGGCACTAAGGTGTCGGCAGCCGGCGGGCGGCGTGACCAGTAGTAGGCCAAGGCCATGCCCGAAACCAGGTGCCAGCAGCCCCAAAAGGCGGCGATCAGCAGCATGCCGGTGACCTGTGGGAAGAAGGTGAAGATGATCACCAGGCCCAGGGCGGAATTCTGGATGCCGACCTCCAGGGTGATGGCGCGGCGTTCAGCCTCTGGCAGGCGGCTTAACCGGGCGCAGCCGTAGCCGATGCTCAGTGCCAGGGCGTTGTGCGCGACCACCAGCCAGAAGAACAGGTGGAAGTGGCTGAGAAATTGGTCGAAGTTCTTGCCAAAGGCGAGGGCGACGAAGCCCAGCATCACCGCCAGGGCGAAAACCCGCAGAGGCTTCTCTACTTTGCGCGACAGGCCAGGGAAGCGCCGGCCGATATACATGCCCAGCGCCAACGGTACACCGAGTACCAGAATCACCATGAGTAGCAGGCTCAGTGGGTCCATGGCGATTTCGCTCAGTAGTGGCCGGGTGTAGGGGTTAAGCCAGGCGTAGAGACCGAAGTTGAGCGGCGTCAGCAGGCTGGCTGCAACGCTGGATACGGCGGTCATGCTCACCGACACGGCGACGCTGCCGCGTGCCATCCAGGTCATGATGTTGGAGAAGCTGCCGCCGGGGCAGGCCGCAATCAAGGTCATGCCCAGCGCCAGTTGTGGGTCGATGCGCAGCGCCCAGCAGGCTAAGCAGGTGAGTGCTGGCAGCAGCAGAAA
Source organism: Pseudomonas spirodelae (assembly GCF_034653255.1). Lineage (NCBI taxonomy): Bacteria > Pseudomonadati > Pseudomonadota > Gammaproteobacteria > Pseudomonadales > Pseudomonadaceae > Pseudomonas > Pseudomonas spirodelae. Next base: position 18,119 of record NZ_JAYEET010000046.1, read on the forward strand.
CTGGGCTATCAGGCCAATCACCGGCGCTTTGGGCGCACGCAGAATACGCTTGAAGTCTTCGCCGCGCAGGTCGAGGGAGACGCCGAACATCATCACCGCGACGATGATATTGATCAGCACCAGGCTGCTGGGGTCGAACTGAATATGCACGGCTTCCATCACACGCTCCTTGCCGTGACTTGGCTGGCGTTAGGCGCAGCGGCTAGGCCGGCGCGCAGACGTTGGCTGTGCTGCGCGATGCACTGACGATAGCTGTCTTTGTGCACGTAGTAGGCCATGCGCTCCAGTTGCAGGTACCGGTAGCCGCCATCCAGGCGAATGCTCGCCCGCTCATGTTTGACTGTCTGCAGCTCTTTGGCGGCAGCCGTGTCGGCGTGCAGGTTTTTGATATACAGCGCCACCAGCTCAGCCTGTTCGTCGCGGCCTTGCCAGCCCAGGCCTGAGGCCTCGACCATGCCCATCATGAACAGGTCGTCGTATTCCGGGTGGAAGACATTGAGATACAGCTGCGGCGCACCAGCGTTGCTCGGCCAGTTGAGGTGCGCGCGGTCGATAAAGGGGTAGTCGAGCTTGTAGCCGGTGCCTTGAAGTATCAGGTCGTATTCGGCCATTTCGCCGTCGCTGAACGTCACCTGCCGGCCGTCGACCTTGGCGATGTCGCGGCGCGCCTTGATATCACCATGGCCGAGGTAGTGCAGCACCAGTGAGTTCATCACCGGGTGCGACTCATAGAGTTTGTAATCCGGGTCGGGTAAGCCGTATTGCGACGGCTTGCCGACCAGTGCGCGCACCAGCAGGCCATCGAGCAACTGTTTGAGCGGTCGCGGCAGCTTGATCGCACCACCCAGGGTGTCGGTGGGCCGGCCCAGAGCGAACTTGGGTAAGAAGTAATAACCACGGCGCACCGACAGGTCCACCGAGGCCGCGCGGTGCACGGCGTCCACGGCAATGTCGCAGGCGGAGTTACCGCAGCCGATCACCAGCACACGCTTACCCTCGAATATCGCTGCCGAACGGTAGGCGCTGGAGTGCATCAGCTCGCCCGTAAACTCGCCGGGCAGCGCTGGCTGGTTGGGCGTGTGCAGGGTGCCATTGGCGATCAATACACCGTCGAATCGCCATTCGCGCTGCACGCCAGCGTGCTCGCTGATCAGCTTCAAGCCCTTGTCCAGGCGTTGAATGTCGACCACGCGGGTGCTGAATTGGTAATGCGCATACAGGTCGAAGTGCTCGGCGTAGTCGCGAAAGTAGCGGCGCATTTCATGGTGATGAGGGTAAGCCGCCACCTCATCGCGCATCGGAAACTCGCTGAACTGGGTGGTGCCCTTGGAGGAAATCAGGTGCGCCGAGTCGTACATGGTGCTGTGCGGGTTATCGATATCCCACAGGCCGCCGACATCCGCGTGCAGCTCGAAACCGACAAAGTCGATGCCGTGTTTATGCAGTTGACGGGCTGTGCACAGCCCCATAGGGCCGGCACCAATAATGGCGTACATGGCAAACCTCAATGCTTTCTTATAGTTGTAGTTGTTCAGCGGCTACGGCCCTGAACTGCAAGGTGGTTAATTATTGCGTGACCCAGGCGGTGCACCTCAATGACAATTGGCGCCTTTGCTCTGGCCGAAATGGTCGGGGATGTCACGGTGGAGAGTGGTGGATGCCAGGTTTACCCCCGGTTGGTCAGATGCCCGACCCGTTGTTGATCGCCGAAGTGCACGATGCCTTTGGGGTTATTCAAGTGGTCGAAATGGGCGCTTACCGTTTTCTTGAGTTCGGTGAGGCGATCGAGCAGAGCTGCGTCTACATGCCCGACCCAAGCTGGCTGGAGTACGACTACACCCGCGCGATGCTGCTTGGCGCCTTGTGCCATGAGCATCCGGAAACTGCGTTGTTTCTTGGCTTGGGTGCCGGCAACCTGACCCAGGCGTGTCTGAAGTTTTTGCCGCTGGATGATGTTGAGGTGATCGAGCTGCGCGCCGATGTGCCGCGCCTGGCCATGGAGCATATGGGCCTGGAGGACGATCCGCGGCTGACGATTCGCATTGGTGATGCCCTGGAATTGCTGGAAAGCGCGGAAAAGACCGACCTGCTGTTCGTCGACCTGTATACCGATCACGGTCCGGCGACTGGGCATTTGGCCTGGCGTTTTCTGGAAAACTGCCAGAAGCAACTCAACCCCGGCGGTTGGCTGATTATCAATCAGTGGGCCGGTAGCGACGGTAAGCCATTGGGCGCACCGCTGCTGCGCGGCCTCTATCATCGGCATTACTGGGAGTGTCCGGTGAAGGAGGGCAACGTGGTGTTGCTGGTGCCGGCCGATATGGACCAGCAGCTAGACGTTGACGAGCTGCTGCGGCGCAATGCATTGCTGGCGCCGCAGTTTGGTTATTCGCTGGAATCGTTGATTAAGGCGGTGCGTCCGGCGACCTGATTAGGCACGCGGATACCTGGGTCAGCGCCCCTTAAAGTCGCCGGGACGGCGCTCGAGCATGGCGTTTATGCCTTCCTGGGCATCCTCGCTGGCCATCAGTCGGGTCACGGTGGGGTGCAAGCTGGCGGTCGCGGCGGCCTGACCTTCGACCACGGCCTGGCGGGCCGAGGCCAGTGTGGCTTGCACGCCCAGCGGGGCTTGCGCGGCAATGCGCTCGGCGAGCCAGAGCGCTTTGGGCAGTAATTCCTCACTGGCCAGCACTTCTTGAATAAGCCCTAGCCGATAGGCTTCATGGGCATCGAATTCATCGCCCGTCAGCAGCCAACGCATGGCGTTTCCCCAGCCGGCTGTTTGGTGCATGCGCAGGGTCGCGCCGCCAAACGGGAAAATGCCGCGTTGCACCTCCATCTGCGCAAAGCGGGTGTTGCTCGCGCACAGGTTAATGTCCGAGGCCAGCATCAGCTCGATGCCGATGGTGAAGCAGTAGCCTTGCGCGGCGACGATCACCGGTTTGCTCACCCGTAGCCCGCCGAACACGCCCCACGGGTCGCAGCCGTCTTCAGGGATCTTCCAGCCAGCAGCAAACTGCGCTGCCACATTGGCCAGGTCCAGGCCGGCGGTGAAGTGCTCGCCGTGAGCAAAGACCAGCGCCACCCGCGCCTCGCTATCGCGCTCGAACTCACCATAAGCCCGGCACATGTCATCAAGCATGGGCAGGTCAAAGGCGTTGCGTTTGCTCGCTCGGTCCAGGCCGATCAGCATGATCTGGCCGCGTTTTTCACGGCTGACACGGCCGCTGGTGCTTGAAGTCATGATCGGGAGTCCTTGTGCGCAGGGTGAGTGGGCTTAGGCTTGAGGTTGTTGCAGCGTTGCTGTTTGAGGCTATCAGAGGATGGCTGAATGGCACGTTATAGGCGTTATGTATGCTTTTTTTATGGTTGGGCTGATGAAAAACAGGCACATCGGCCAGGTTTTCCGGTATAGTGCGCGCCGGTCAATTCTTGGCCACGTTCAGGTAGTACAGCTCGCCCGGAGGTTAACTTCGGCAGTTAGTCCGTTTTGCGGACTATCCTTGACGATTCATTTATCACACGTTTTCGCAAATCCCCGCCGACATGGCTGCCAGGGTGACTTTCGGGTCTTACACGGCATGCGTAGCTTTGGAATATGGGTCTTTGCGGATGCACTTGAGGCAGACCCATGACCCAGGAAATCGGCGGCTTCGCCGCTCTCGATCTACACCCCAATGTTCTCGCTGCGGTAATTGCCACTGGCTATGAAGAGCCTTCGGCTATTCAGATTCAAGCAATTCCAGTAATCCTCGCCGGCCACGACATGATCGGCCAGGCGCAGACCGGTACCGGTAAAACCGCTGCCTTCGCCCTGCCAATCCTCAGCCGTATCGACCCGGCCAAGCGTCAGCCACAAGCGCTGATCCTCGCGCCGACCCGTGAGCTGGCCTTGCAGGTTGCCACCGCGTTTGAAACCTATGCCAAGCAAATGCCGGGCGTTAATGTCATCGCCGTATACGGCGGTGCACCGATGGGCCCGCAGCTGAAAGCCATCCGTAATGGCGCACAGATTGTTGTCGCCACGCCGGGTCGTCTGGTTGACCACCTGCGTCGTGACGAGAAAGTGCTGTCGACCATTCAGCACCTGGTCCTCGACGAAGCTGACGAGATGCTCAAGCTGGGCTTTATGGATGACCTTGAAGTCATCTTCAAGGCCATGCCGGAAAGCCGTCAGAGCGTGCTGTTCTCCGCCACGCTGCCGCATTCGATCCGTGCCATCGCTGAAAAGCACCTGCGTGACCCTAAGCACGTCAAGATCGAAACCAAAACTCAGACCGTAACTGCCATTGAGCAGGTGCACCTGATGGTTCACGCCGACCAAAAGCACGCCGCTGTACTGCGTCTGCTGGAAGTCGAAGAATTCGACGCGCTGATCGGTTTCGTGCGCACCAAGCAAGCCACCCTGGATCTGGCCGCCGCGCTGGAAGCCAAGGGCTACAAGGCTGCTGCCCTGAACGGCGACATCGCGCAGAATCAGCGTGAGCGTGTGATCGACTCGCTGAAAGATGGCCGTCTGGACATCGTGATCGCCACCGACGTGGCCGCTCGCGGCCTCGACGTACCGCGCATCACCCACGTGATGAACGTGGACATGCCATACGACCCAGAGTCCTATGTACACCGTATTGGCCGTACCGGCCGTGCTGGCCGTACCGGTCGTGCGCTGCTGCTGGTCACCCCACGTGAGCGCCGCATGCTGCAGGTAATTGAGCGTGTAACTGGCCAGAAGGTTGGTGAAGTTAAATTGCCGGACGCCCAGCAAGTGCTGGACGCGCGCATCAAGAAGCTGACCAACAGCCTGGCGCCGCTGGTGGCTGATGCTGAAGCCAGCCACGGTGAGCTGCTGGATCGCCTGACTGCTGACATCGGTTGCAGCCCGCGTGCGTTGGCTGCGGCCCTGCTGCGCAAGGCCACCAATGGTCAAGCGCTGACCCTGGCTGAAGTTCAGCGTGACCAGCCGTTGGTACCGGGTAGTGGTGGTGCTCCGCGTGAGCGTAGCGAGCGCAGTGAGCGTCCTGATCGTGAAGGCGGCCGTGAGCGTCGTGCCCCAGTACCGTTGAGTGAAGGTAAGGCGCGTTGCCGTACTGCGCTGGGCGCGCGCGACGGTATCGCCGCGAAGAACCTGCTCGGTGCCATCCTTAATGAAGGCGACTTGGCCCGTGAAGACATCGGCCGCATCCAGGTGCGCGAGAGCTTCAGCCTGGTCGAGCTACCGGAAGAAGGTCTTGATCGTCTGCTGGGCAAGCTGAAAGACACCCGCGTGGGTGGCAAGCCGCTCAAGCTGCGTCGTTATCGTGAAGATTAATGCTTCGTTGAGTCAAAAAAGCCCCGCCTAGTGCGGGGCTTTTTTATGCGCATCGATTTTTTTACCTTGCTGAGCATCGGCTTTGCCGTGAGTGGTTGGTTAGGGCACTGTTTGCCGCTTGGTCTTTTCGGTCGCTTTGCGGCAGGATCCACAGTTGAATACTTACAGGGGGGCGGTATGCACGCAGAGTTCTGGCAAGCGCGTTGGTCGCGCAGTGAAATCGGCTTCCACTTATCTGAGGTCAACCCCTATCTGCAGCGTTATTGGCCGGCGCTAGGTTTGCTTGAGGGCGCTCGGGTGCTGGTGCCGTTGTGTGGCAAGAGCCTGGATTTGGCCTGGTTGGCTGGGCAGGGTTATCAGGTTACGGGGGTTGAGCTGGCGCAGCGCGCGGTCGAGGACTTCTTCGCGGAGCATGAGCTGCAGCCGGTGATAAGTGAAGTGGGGGCTTTCAGGCATTACCAGGCTGGTAATGTGGAGATTTATTGTGGTGATTTCTTTGCCCTGACGGCGCAGCAGCTTGCTGGCTGTGTTGCCCTTTATGACCGTGCCGCATTAATCGCCCTGCCTGAACCGATGCGCGAGCGCTATGTGGCGCACTTGACACAAATTCTGCCCGCCGGTTGTCAGGGCCTATTGGTTACGCTGGACTATGATCAGGCGCAAATGGAGGGGCCGCCCTTTGCGGTGGCAGATGACGAGGTGCAACGCTTGTTTGCGGCCAATTGGCAGCTGCAGGGCTTAGCCAGTGCCGATGTGCTGGGCGAAAACTGGAGATTTCTCAAGCGCGGCTTGGAGCGCCTCGAGGAGCGGGTGTATCAACTGCGCAGGCAGTAAATCGTTGCTCGAAAAAAGGCGACCCGAGGGTCGCCTTTTTCATTGCTGTCGAGCTTAGCCGCGCTGGCGCAGGGCTTCGATACGCTCTTCCAGTGGCGGGTGGGTCATCAGCAGGCCAGCCAGGCCGTTCTTGAGGCCACCGTTGATACCGAAGGCCATCATGCTGTTTGGCATATTGACTGGCACTTCCTGTTCGGCGCGTAGGCGCTGCAGGGCGGCGATCATGGCGCCAGTGCCCGCTAGGCGTGCACCGGCGTCGTCAGCTTTGAATTCGCGCTTACGCGAGAACCACATGACGATGATGCTGGCCAGAATGCCGAGTACCAGTTCAGCGAAGATGGTCGCCACGAAGTAGCCAATGCCCGGGCCGTCTTCGTTTTTCAGGATCACTTTATCGACAAAGTTGCCGAAGATCCGTGCAAAGAACATCACAAAGGTGTTTACCACGCCCTGGATCAACGCCAGGGTGACCATGTCGCCGTTGGCTACGTGACCAATTTCGTGGGCCAGAACAGCGCGCACTTCATCGGGCGAGAAGCGTTCCAGCAAGCCTTGGCTAACCGCTACCAGCGCATCGTTTTTGTTCCAGCCGGTGGCAAAGGCGTTGGATTCGAAGGCTGGGAAAATGCCGACTTCCGGCATCTTGATCCCGGCTTCGCGGGACAGCTCTTCCACGGTCTGCAGCAGCCATTGTTCATGACGGGTGCGCGGTTGGGTGATGATTTCGGTCTTGGTGCTCATCTTCGCCATCCATTTGGACAGGAAGAGCGAGACCAGCGAGCCGGCAAAACCGAATACGCCGCAGAAAATCAGCAAGCTGCCGTAATTCTGCCCGGTAAAGCGGTCAACCCCGAGTAATTTCAAGGTGATACTGGCAATGATCAACACCGCAATGTTGGTGGCCAGGAACAGCATAATGCGCATCATGGTGTATTGAGACTCCTCATGGGAAATACCTATTAGGTCGCTGGAAAGCCTTGCTCTGGCTGCTTTGCCTGGCTTTCCAACGGCCTGCTAATTAGTTATGTCGGCTATATAAGGGCGCGCCCCCTGCCACTTCAACCCGGCGACTATTTCAAACTATGTCGCTTGCGCCATTAAGCGTGCTTTCGAACAGCAAGCGGGTGAGGCGGGCGACGCGTTCGCCGTGGCGTTGCTCCAGTGCTTCACGCAGTTGAAACGCCAGGGTGGCATGTACGCGGCGCACGCTGGGTGGCAGGGCGTTGCCTGCTGGCAGTGCATGGGGTACGCCGCGTGTTAGGCGTAAAAAGCCCTTTTCGCTGAGTACGGCCTGGTCCAAGGCATCGTAGCCAATGGTTGAGTCGAAGCGGATGTAGCCTTCTTCAGCCAACCACAGCAGCGCGCCCAGACAGCTTTGATGACGCGGTGTGGGCAGGCCGAATTCGTCGGGTTCTTCCCGGCCGATCAGGTCTTCGACATACAGCGCGGCTTTGCTCGGAAATGCCTGATACAGCGTCAGCATGCCGGCGGCCGCATCCTTGTAAAAGTCGTCGATCTGCAGGTCCATGGGCTTACTGCTGGTAGGTTTTAAGGAAGTTGCCGATACGGCCAATGGCCATTTCCAGCTCATCCACGCGCGGCAGGGTCACTACGCGGAAGTGATCCGGCCACGGCCAGTTGAACGCGGTGCCCTGGACGATCAGCAGTTTTTCCGAGAGCAGCAGGTCGAGAACGAATTTCTCATCGTTATGGATCGGGCAGATTTTCGGATCAATCTTCGGGAAGGCATACAGCGCGCCCATAGGTTTGACGCAGCTTACGCCTGGAATGTCGTTGAGCAGCTCCCAGGTGCGGTTGCGCTGCTCCAGCAGGCGGCCTTGTGGCAGGACTAGATCATTGATGCTCTGGTAGCCGCCCAATGCAGTCTGGATCGCATGCTGGCTCGGCACGTTGGCGCACAGGCGCATGTTGGCGAGGATGTCGATGCCTTCGATGTAGCTCTGTGCACGGTGCTTGGGCCCGGAGATCGCCACCCAGCCAGAACGGAAGCCGGCTACGCGGTAGGATTTCGACAGGCCATTGAAGGTCAGGCAGAGCACGTCTGGGGCCAGCGAGGCGGTGGAGATGTGCTGGGCTTCGTCGTAGAGGATCTTGTCGTAGATCTCGTCAGAGAACAGCACTAGGTTGTGCTGGCGCGCCAGTTCGACGATATCCATCAGCACTTCTTTGGAGTACACCGCACCGGTGGGGTTGTTCGGGTTGATCAGCACCAAGGCCTTGGTGTTCGGGGTGATCTTGGCCTTCATGTCGGCGATATCGGGGAACCAGCCGGCTTGTTCGTCGCACAGGTAATGCACCGGTTTGCCGCCAGCCAGGGCCACGGCGGCGGTCCACAGCGGGTAATCCGGGGCCGGGATCAGCACTTCATCGCCGTTGTTCAAGAGCGCCTGCATGGCCATCACGATCAGCTCGGAGACGCCGTTGCCGAGGTAGATGTCCTCGATGCCAACGCCTTCTACCTGCTTTTGCTGGTAGTACTGCATCACCGCCTTGCGCGCACTGAACAGGCCTTTGGAGTCGCTGTAGCCTTGTGCGGTCGGCAGGTTGCGGATCACGTCCTGCAAAATTTCCTCAGGCGCTTCGAAACCGAACGGCGCCGGGTTGCCGATGTTCAGCTTGAGGATGCGATGGCCTTCCTCCTCCAGGCGTTTGGCGTGCTTGAGCACCGGCCCGCGGATGTCGTAGCAGACGTTGGCGAGCTTGTTCGATTTGCTGAACTGCATGTAAGGAATCCCGAATGGTGAAACGCCGCTGAATTACCCTGCAAAAGACTCGAACTGGCGAGCCTTGGCAGCTTGTAACGCCGGTGACAGACTGGGGGCGAATGATACGTGCCAGCCCGACCTTGGCAAAGGTACTGGTTGGGCTTTTTTATGGCCTGTGTGCCATGACGGCCTGCATTCTGGCCGTTTGATGCGACTATTAAAAATCGCTCCCGGCGATTTTCTATTGAGGAGAGCTGCTGTGGAAAAGCTAGAAAAACCCCTAGAAGACTGGCGTGAAACGCTTTCCGAAGAGCAGTTCCACGTTTGCCGCCTAGGCGGCACTGAGCGCGCTTTTAGCGGCCAGTACCATGACAGCAAGGTGCCCGGTATTTACCACTGCGCCTGCTGCCAGGCCGAGCTGTTTGATTCGGATGCCAAATACGATTCCGGCAGCGGTTGGCCCAGTTACTTTCAGCCGGTCAGCAGTGAAGCGATCGCCAGTCTGGATGATTTCAGTCACGGCATGCACCGCATTGAGGTCAAGTGTGCCAAGTGTGACGCGCACCTTGGGCATGTCTTCCCGGATGGGCCGGCACCTACGGGGCTGCGTTATTGCATCAATTCGGCATCGCTCAAGCTGGTCGCTAAAGCCGGCGCCTGATCATCGTGCAGATAAACGATGCACCTATGGCCCGCTATCAGCGGGCCTTATTTTTAGCAATTAAATTGCATGCAATCTAATTGCTCGCTACCTTGCGTGCACACCCACTCATCAGGACGACCCGCATGAGCAACGCACTCTTCGATATTCCCGTTACCACCATCAAGGGCGAGCAAAAGACCCTGGCCGATTTCGGCGGTAAGGCCGTGCTGGTGGTTAATACCGCGAGCAAGTGCGGTTTCACCCCGCAGTACAAGGGCCTGGAAAACGTTTGGCAGCAGTACAAGGACCAGGGGTTGGTGGTGCTGGGCTTCCCTTGCAACCAGTTCGGTAAGCAGGAACCGGGCGATGAAGGTGCAATCAGCGAGTTCTGCGAGCTGAACTTCGGTGTGAGCTTCCCGCTGTTCAAAAAGGTCGACGTCAATGGCGATGATGCCCATCCCTTGTTCGTTAACCTGAAGAAGAGTGCCCCAGGTCTGCTCGGCAGCCAGGGCATCAAGTGGAACTTCACCAAGTTTCTACTGAGTGCCGACGGCCAAGTGATCAAGCGCTTTGCCCCCACCACCAAGCCTGAAGACCTGACTGCCGAGATCGAGGCGCTGCTGAAATGACCCCGATTAGCCTGCACGCAGAGGAAGGATTACAGCTGGATAATCAGCTGTGCTTCAAACTCTACGCGGCGTCGCGGGCGGTGATTCGCGCCTACAAACCGATGCTTGACCAGCTCGGCCTGACCTATCCGCAGTACCTGGCCATGCTGGTGTTGTGGGAATGGCAGCAGCAGCCACCGGCGTTGCCAACGGTTAAGGCGCTGGGTGAGCGCCTACTGCTTGACTCCGGCACGCTCACGCCGCTGCTCAAGCGCCTGGAGCTGCAAGGCTTGGTGCAACGCAAGCGTTCGGCCAGTGATGAGCGTGAGGTGCACCTGGCGTTGACGCCGGCTGGTTGCGGCTTGCGCGAGCAGGTGCTGCCGCTGAAAAGCCAGCTGCTGTGCGAGCGTGGTGTTGACCTTGATGCGCTCGCCGCGCTGCGTAGCCAGGTGGGTGTGTTGCTCGATCAGTTTATGGTGCTTAACCATTGATCGAGCAGGGCGGCGAGCTCATCCTTGCGGAAGGGTTTGGCCAGGTAGTCGTCCATGCCCGCCGCACGGCAGCGCTCACGCTCATCGGACAGGGCGTTGGCCGTCAGGGCGATGATGGGCAGGTCCGTGAATCCGGCTTTCTGGCGAATCCTGCGGGTGGTTTCATAGCCATCCATAACCGGCATGTTGCAGTCCATCAGGATCAAATCGACCGTCTGGGTTTCCAGTAGGCTCAGGGCTTCTGCGCCATGATGGGCCAGCAGTACGTCGTAACCCAGTTTGCCCAGCATGCCCTTGGCTACCAGCTGATTGACCGGATTATCTTCGACCAGCAATACGCGGGCCTGGCGGTTGCGTGGCAGCTCGCTGGGTTGTTCGAAGGTGGCTGCTTCACCTTGGCTGAGGGTGCGGCGCAAGGCCTGCAGCAGTGCCTGGCGTGACAAGGGGCGGGCGAGCTGTTCGATGGGCGCGAGTGCGGCCACCTGTTCGTTGCTGAGAAAGTTGCCATAGGCGCTGACCAGTAGAATCGGCAGGCCGGAGCGTGCGCGCAGCTCACTCAAGCGCTGCGGGCAATCGCTGATAAGCAAGTCAGCCTCAAGCCTGTCCAGGGCTGCGTCGGCGTCCAGATGTTGATACTGCAGCCCCCAGCTGGGCAATACGCTTGCCAGTTGTTCGCTAAGTCCGGAGTTGGCTGGGCTGAGCCCGAGAATGCGCCCATGCAGTTTTGGCGGGGTGACGCTGCTGCTTTGGGCGGGCAGCGGCAGTTCGACGCAGAAAGTACTGCCAAAGCCTTCCCGAGTTTCCAGGCTGAGGTGACCGTGCATCGCTTCGCAGAGGCGACGTGTCAGGGCCAGGCCGAGGCCGGTACCACCAAATTGTCGAGTGATGCCTACTTCGGCTTGGGCAAACGGATGGAAAATCCGTGTTTGAGCGTCTTCGGCGATGCCAATACCGGTGTCGCGCACAACGATCCTTACGCCGTCAGCCTGCGCCTTGACGCTGATGTCGACGCGGCCAACGCGGGTAAATTTCAGGGCGTTGGACAGCAAGTTGCTGACGATCTGCCTAACCCGGGTGGGGTCGCCCAGGACCTGGGTGGGCAACCGTGGGTCGATCAGGCAGGTCAGCTCAACACCTGGCGCGGCATTCTGCGAAAGCAGATTGGCGGTTTCTTCGACCATGCTGCCGAGATCAAAGGGGATGTGTTCGAGTTCCAGCTGGCCGGCCTCAAATTTCGACAGGTCGAGAATGTCGTTGAGCAGCTCGACCAGCACCTTGCCGGAGTTGTGGGCGATCGTAAGCTGTTGACGCTGTTCGTTGTTCAGTGGGCCATCCAGAGACAGCGCCAGCATGCCCAGTAAGCCGTTGAGCGGGGTGCGGATCTCGTGGCTCATATTGGCCAGGAAGGCCGAGCGGGCCTGGGCCATGTCCAGAGCCGTGCGCTTGGCGGCCTCCAGCTCGCGGTTGGAGTCGAGCAGGCGACTGTTGGCAGCTTCCAGTTGCTCGGTGCGCGCCGAGACCATGTCTTCCAGTTCGGCCAGGTAGCGGGTCAGGCGGTCTTCGGCGTGTTGACGTTGTTCTATTTCGCTGGCGATGCTAGCCAGTTGCCGATTGGTTACGTCGACCAGTACGCCAATTTCATCGCGCTCGTGGCCGGGTGGGTAGGGCAGTTTGCTGTGATGGGGGCTGCGCAAGTCACGCTCGCTGAGTGCGCGGATAAAACCGGTCAGCGGCTTGGTCAGCATGAAATAGAACAGTACCAGGAGGATCAGTGACAGCAGCAGGCTGCGGGCGAATCCGGTAAGCAGGGTCAGCAGAGAGCGGCGCAGGAAGTGGCTGCCAAATGCATAGGTGTCCACTTCAAGGCTCAGTAGCCCCAGCGCCTCGGTGGGCGAGTGGCTGACAAATAGCGCCGTCTCGAAGTGTCGGCGTGGGCCGAAGATAAAATCGCTGATTGCCCGGTAGCGGCTTTCCATCGCGGGCCGGCTGACGCGGGCGAGGGTTAGCTGGTTGTTATCGATGATTTGCGCGCTGATTACTGCGGGTGAGCGCAACAGGCCCAGCACCAATTCTTGGGCCAGCTCGGCGTCGATGTTGTAGGCGATACGTGCCGCAGGGTTATGGCTGATTTCCATCAGCGCATTAATCTCACGGTTGATGGAAGCATCTTCGCTGGCATAATCGATGCCCACTTGGAAAAAGCTGAGCGTCGTGCCGAGGATAAAGGCTACCAACACGGTCAAGCCGGCCTGTTTGAATGACAGGCGTTGGGTTAGCGCTATATCCATATGAGCCGGTTGTCTCGTGTTGAGTTGCTTGCCAAGCATAGCCCATCTGCTTTGCCAGTCGGCAGTGGTTAAGTCGCTCGAAAACCCTGGAGTGTGTTGTGGATTCGCGTTTAAGTGATTTTTTAGTGCGTGCCGATGCGGTGTTGGCCCGACTGGAGCCAATATTGCCGGCGCAGCGGCCGGTGATCGATTGGCAGCAGAGTCTGGCCGCACGTTGGCAGCACGACGGGCGCAGCGGCTTTCTAGCGCCCCTCAGGGTCAATCTGGATGTGCGCCTGGATGATTTGATCGGGGTGGATCGCCAGCGTGCCCAATTAGCGCGCAACACCCAGCAGTTTATTCAGGGGCTACCAGCCAACCATGCGTTGCTCTGGGGTGCCCGAGGCACCGGCAAGTCATCGTTGGTTCGCGCGCTGTTGGCTGAGCATGCGGCAGCAGGGCTGCGCTTGATTGAGATCGAACGTGATCATCTGGCTGACCTGCCGCGTATCGTCGAGCAGTTGAGCGAGTTGCCGCAGCGTTTTGTGCTGTTCTGCGATGATCTGTCATTCGAGGCGGGTGAGGGCGATTACCGCATGCTGAAAACCGTGCTCGACGGCTCCCTGGAGCGTGCGCCGGACAATGTGTTGCTGTACGCGACCTCCAACCGTCGGCATCTGGTACCGGAAAACCAGAGTGATAACGAAAACTGGCAGCGGGTGGATGGCGAGTTGCACCCCAATGAGGCCGTGGAGGACAAGATCGCATTGTCCGATCGCTTCGGGCTGTGGCTGTCCTTCTATCCATTTACTCAGGAGCACTTCCTTGACGTCGTGCGCCACTGGGTTGAGGTGCACGCTGCCCATGCTGGCCTGAGCTGGCAGTGGGATGAAGCGCTAGAGAAGGCAGCGATTCGCTGGGCACTGGGCCGCGGTAACCGCAACGGCCGCTGCGCTTATCAATTTGCCCGTGACTGGGTAGGACTGCAATTACTGAGTAAGACTGATGATTGAGCTACAACCAAGCGAGCAGGGGCTCGATGACTACCCGTTTCTTGCTGCGCAGCTACAGGCTCTACTGGCCGGTGAGCGTGACTTTATTGCCAATGCGGCGCAATTTTCTGCGTTTTTGTTCCAGCAAATTGGCGACCTGAATTGGGCCGGCTTCTACCTGGTGCGGGGCGAGGAACTGGTGCTCGGGCCTTTCCAGGGTAACGTGGCTTGCGTACGGATCCCCTTTGGTCGCGGTGTCTGCGGCGTCGCAGCGGCGAGCGGGAACACGCAGCGGGTCGACGATGTACATGCCTTTGCCGGGCATATCGCCTGCGACAGCGCCTCCAATAGCGAGTTGGTGGTACCGCTGTTCAAGGGCGAGCGGTTGTTTGCTGTGCTGGATCTCGACAGCCCATCGCTGGCGCGCTTTAGTGCGGCGGATCAGGCGGGTATCGAGCGCTTGGCAGAGGTATTTGTCGAACTCACCGATTGTTGAGTCGGCGCAAGTAAAAAAGCCCGGCTTGGCCGGGCTTTTTGCTGTCTGAGGCTGGCGTTTAGGCTTTTACGGTCATCTTGGCGAGCATCTTCTGTTCGCTCGGCAAGACGCCCTGCACCGAGGCGCGCGCCTTGATTCGCGCGTAATGCGCGCTCAGGTTGGGCCAGCGTTCGGCGTCGAGCTGCTCACCACCGTGTTGCATGTTAATGAGTTGGCAGGTGAGGGCCAGGTCGGCCAGGGTTAGGCTGTCGCCGGCTAGGTATTCGGCTGCCCCGAGGGTTTTCTCTAGGTAGTCGAAATGAGGCGGGAGCTGCTCATGCATTGCTTTGTGGACGGCGGCCTCGTCGCTGCTCTTGCCCATGCTTGGCTTCAAGACCCGATTGCGAAATACGGTGAAGGTGCATAGCGGTGCCAGCTCGTAATCGGCATATTTTTCCAGCCAGCGTACCTGAGCGCGTTGTGCGGCATTTTCCCCGAGCAGGCTTGGGCGTTCTGGATGTTTCTCGTCGAGGTATTGGCAAATGACGCTGGAGTCAGCGAGGGTCTGTTCGCCGTCTTTGAGTGCAGGAATGCGCGCCAGTGGGTTCAGGTCTTTAAACCAGTCGGGTTGAGCGAACGGCAGGACGATTTCAAGTTGATAGTCCAAGGCCTTTTCAGCGAGCAGCAGGCGGACTTTGCGGACGTAGGGCGACAGGGGGGCACCGTAAACAGTCAGGCTCATGTGTGGCTCTCGTTAGCAGGGCGTTAGCGCACTGGCTGCGCGCCGGAGTGGGTTAATCGTAGATGTTGTTCTTCTTCCATTCGTTCTCGCCCAGCGATTCCAAACCGGCGTCTAGTTCGCTGGGCTGCTCGGCAGCAGGTGTGCTGGTTTCCAGCACCATGGCATTGGCGCGGTCGAGCTGTTCTTGGAATTTCTTCAGGGTGGCTTGGTAAGGGGCTGGGTCAGGTTGTTTGCGCAGGTACTGTACGCCCCGCTCAAATGCTAGGCGTGCCTGGCCGGGCTGGTTCTTTTGCAAGGCTTGTTGGCCAAGGTTGCCAAAAAACTCGATATGCACCTGGGTCAGCATGTGCCGTACTTCTTTCAGCCAGTGCTTAGCATCGTTGCTGGGGATAATGCCGTCTTTGGCGCAACGGGTGAGCTGGCCATGCAGGTTCTCCAGCTGGAAACGCACATCCTTGGCCTTGGCTTCATTAATGATGGGTTGCGGCGGGTTGTTGACGGGAATCGACTCGCCCTGGGCGATCAGCTTACGCAGCTCTTCAGTGCGCGCTTTGAGGGTGCTATTGCCTTTCTCCAGCTGCAGCATGCGTTCACTGAAGTGCAGTTGCAGGCGGCTCAGCAGTAACTTCAGTGCGGGCGTCATCAGCTGGCCTGGGAGGGTTTCAGCGAGGTCGGTGCTGCGGCGCAAGCGATCATTGAGGTCGGCCTTGATGCGCGCCTTCTCCAGTTTGTTGTTCTCGACCATATGATTGATGTAGGCAATGATGATCAACAGACCGATGCCAGAAACAATCAATATGGTAATCACGAGTGGGGACATGGGTGCAGTCTCTCGATTACCGGTATTGGCCGAGTGTAGTGCCTTAGCGGTGAGGCTCATAGAGCAGCGGTGTTTTTGCAGCTGAAGTCTTTGATTTATAAAATTTTTTACATTGAGGTTGACGGGCCTGCAAAGGCTCAATAGAATGCGCGCCACTTCATAGCGCAATGCCAAACAGCAAAGCGTTTAGAAGCCGGATAGAAGTTGTAGTTTCCGGGCTGCGTCCCCTTCGTCTAGTGGCCTAGGACACCGCCCTTTCACGGCGGTAACAGGGGTTCGAGTCCCCTAGGGGACGCCACTTCTTTAAGAGGTGTGCTGCTTAAAACCAAGTTGTATGCGGGAATAGCTCAGTTGGTAGAGCACGACCTTGCCAAGGTCGGGGTCGCGAGTTCGAGTCTCGTTTCCCGCTCCAAATTAAGAAATTCTGCTCAGGCAGGGTTTCGAAAAGTTCCAGGTCCCCTTCGTCTAGTGGCCTAGGACACCGCCCTTTCACGGCGGTAACAGGGGTTCGAGTCCCCTAGGGGACGCCATTTTTGTTGTTGCTACATGCTGTAATTGCGGGAATAGCTCAGTTGGTAGAGCACGACCTTGCCAAGGTCGGGGTCGCGAGTTCGAGTCTCGTTTCCCGCTCCAAATAAACGAAAAAGCCGCTCACTGAGCGGCTTTTTTGTGTCTGTTATTTTTGCTGCGTATAAAAAAGCCCGCCGGTGATGCCGTACGGGCTTTTTGTTGCTGGTAGCGGCTTAGTGCGTGCCGCCCTGGGCAGGCATCGCTAGCAACTGCTTTTCCTGGTTCCAGTCGAAGGGCTCGTCGTTTTCTGCGGCGTAGAAGCGGCGCTCTTCAAGCGTCTGGTACATCTCGATTTCTTCATCTGGCATAAAGTGCAAGCAGTCACCGCCAAAGAACCACAGCAGGTCGCGGGGCACCAAGTGGGCGATTTGCGGGTAGCGCTGGAAGATCTGGCTGATCAGGTCCTGGCCGAGGTAGAGGCTGGCTTCGGGGTCTTCAGGTAGATCGCTGAGCAACTCATCGTAGCGCTCTAGGTACATGGCGTGGCTGTCATCGAGAATTTGCTCGGCTTCGCCCAGGGCCACCAGGATGGTGCGCAGGTGCTGGAGCAGGGCGAGGTGGTGGTCGATGTGAACGTTGGCCATGAGGCAATCCTGTAGGTAAAACGGGCGGCGCAGTATAAGCCCGGCGCCGCCCGCTGTCCTGATTGAGGTGTATCCCTAGCGCACCTTGCCAGGGCTGAGGGTCAACTCGTCCTTGGCAAAGTCATCGACATCGATCACCATACGGCGCGCCGCTTCTGCTTGTTGCAGGCTGTGTGCCTCCTCAGGGCTGAGAACGCCAGCAGCCAGCGCGGCATCAATCAGGCTTTGCCCGGGTGGCTCTTGCACCTGGCCTGCCTTGACGGCTTTGTGCAGCTTCTTCTGCAGGGGTTGTGTGTCCTGCAGCAGGTTCATCGCATATTGCAGAGCCCCCACCGGGTCCTGCTCGGCGTGTGGGCGGTAGCAGCCTTCGAGCAATTCCTCGAGTGCCGGGTCACCGCTGTTGCGACCGGTAATGGCGGCGACTTGCGCATCCAGTTCATCACTCGGACCTTTGTGGCGACGTCCCAGCGGCAATACCAACAGGCGCAGCGTGCAACCCAGCAGCTTGTTGGGGAAATTACTGAGCAGTTCTTCCAGTGCCTGTTCGGCCTTGTTCAGGCTTTCTTCCATGGCCCAGCGCAGCATCGGTTGCGAATGCTCTGGGTAGCCGAGGTCGTGGTAGCGCTTGAGCGCTGCTGAAGCCAGATAGAGGTGACTGAGTACATCACCCAAGCGCGCAGACAGGCGCTCGCGGCGTTTCAGTTCACCGCCGAGGATCATCATGCTGGTGTCCGCGAGCAGGGCAAACGAGGCTGCCAGGCGATTGAGGGCACGGAAGTAGGGGCGGCTGACGCTATCCCCTGGCACCTGGCTAAAGACGCCAAAACCCAGGCTGAGCAGTAGGCTGCTGGCGGCGTTGCTCACAGCAAAGCCGATATGTTGCAGTAGCAGCCCATCAAACTCGTGCAAGGCCTGATCTTGATCCTCATGGTTGGCCAGGGCCATTTCCTTGAGTACATAGGGATGGCAGCGAATCGCGCCTTGGCCAAAGATCATCAAGTTGCGCGAGAGAATATTCGCGCCCTCTACGGTGATGAAGATCGGCGCACCTTGCCAGGAGCGCGCCAGGTAGTTGTTCGGACCCATGATGATGCCTTTACCGCCGTGCACATCCATGGCGTGACTGATGCATTCGCGGCCGCGTTCGGTCAGGTGGTATTTGAGGATGGCCGAGAGCACAGAGGGCTTCTCGCCCAGGTCTACCGCGTTGGCGGTGAGGATGCGTGCGCTGTCCATCAACCAGGCGTTACCACCGATACGCGCCAATGCTTCCTGAATGCCTTCGAAGGCGGCCAGTGGCACGTTGAACTGCTCGCGGATCTGGCTGTACTGGCCGGTGGTCAGGCTGGTGAACTTGGCCGCCCCGGTGCCGACTGCGGGCAGGGAGATCGAGCGGCCAACGGACAGGCAGTTCATCAGCATCATCCAGCCCTTGCCGAGCATCTCCTTGCCACCAATCAGGTAATCCAGCGGGATAAACACATCCTTGCCGGCGTTCGGGCCATTCATAAAGGCAGCGCCGAGCGGCAGGTGGCGACGGCCGATTTCTACGCCCGGTGTGTCGGTGGGCACCAGGGCCAGGGTGATGCCCAGGTCTTCCTCTTTACCCAGCAGGTGCTCGGGGTCGTAGGCTTTGAATGCCAGGCCGAGCAGGGTCGCGACCGGGCCGAGGGTGATGTAGCGCTTTTCCCAATTCAGGCGCAGGCCGATGACTTCCTCACCTTGCCATTGGCCTTTGCAGATGATCCCGGTGTCCGGCATCGCGCCCGCGTCAGAACCTGCCAGTGGGCCGGTCAGGGCAAAGCAGGGGATGTCTTCGCCGCTGGCCAGGCGCGGCAGGTAATGGTCACGCTGGGCGTCGGTGCCGTAGTGCATCAGCAGTTCAGCTGGGCCGAGGGAGTTGGGCACCATCACGGTGGAGGCCAGGTCGCCGGAGCGGGTGGCCAATTTCATCGCCACTTGCGAGTGGGCGTAGGCGGAGAAGCCTTTGCCGCCATATTGCTTAGGGATGATCAGGGCAAAAAAGCCGTGTTTCTTGATATGCGCCCAGGCCTCGGCGGGCAGGTCCATTTGCTGGCCGATCTGCCAGTCACTGACCATGGCGCAGAGTTCTTCTGTCGGGCCGTCGATGAAGGCCTGTTCTTCTTCAGTGAGTTGTGCCTTGGGGTAGGCGAGCAGGGTGTCCCAATCCGGGCGGCCGCTAAACAGCTCGCCATCCCACCACACGGTGCCGGCTTCGATGGCGTCGCGTTCGGTGGCCGACATCGGCGGCAGGGTTTGCTTGAGCCACTTGAACAGTGGCGCGCTGAGCAGGCTGCGGCGTTGCTGCGGCAGCAGCAGGGGTACGGCGACGGCGAGCAGTAACAGCCACAACACAACCATCAGCCAGGTCGGTGCGTGGCTGAAGAGCCCCATCACAAGCAGAAAACCTGCCGTTATGCCCAGTGCAGGCAATGGCGCACAGCGGCGGTGAGCGAGAAAGGCCGTGCCAATTAGCAGGGCGAGCAACCAGAGAGCGAGCATGCAGAATCCTCCGTGATGATGATGTAGTTCAAGCACCATCATGAGCATAGTCGCCATGGATGGCGACAAGAGCGGTGAGCTTGGCCGAATCGTCGTGACATTGGCCGGTCTCGCGTCGCTAGACTGGTTCCTCAGCCATGGAGAAACCCCGATGCGTGAATACCTCGACCCCGGCCGCTTCATCGATAGTGACCACCCAGCGCTGGTGGAGTTCGCAGAAAAGTTCCGTGGGGCCAGTCGCGACCCGCGCGAGCAGGCCGTCAGCCTGTACTACGCCGTGCGCGATGAGGTGCGTTACAACCCTTATGTGTTCAGCCGTGATCCTGAAACCCTAAAAGCCAGCAGCGCACTGCTGGCGCGGGAAAGTTACTGCGTGCCCAAGGCCGTCTTGCTTGCCGCCTGCGCCCGGCATTGTGGTATCCCCGCGCGTATTGGCCTGGCCGATGTACGCAACCATCTGGCCACTGAGCGCCTGCTGGAAATGCTGCGCAGTGACGTCTTCGCCATGCATGGCTATACGGAGCTGTACTTGGATGGTCGCTGGGTCAAGGCCACGCCGGCGTTCAATCAGGCACTGTGTCAGCTGTTTAATGTGGCGACGCTGGAGTTTGATGGCCGCACTGATAGCGTGTTCCACCCGTTTAACCAGCAGGGTGAGCGTTACATGGAGTACCTGTGTGACCACGGGCAATTTGCCGATGTACCGGAGCAACTGTTCTTCGAGCATTTGGCGGTTTGTTACCCGCACCTGTTTAGCGAGCAGGGGGTGTCGATCGATGGGGATTTTGCTGCTGAAGTGGCTTCGTCTTGAGTGCAAACAGCTTGAGGTATCGATAGCCCTGATAGGCACCATCGCAAATGCTCGGGTTTATTCCGCCGCCGGCACTGGTAGGCTGTTGCCAGCCTCGGGCGTATCAGTATTCCCGTAAAGGGCTGCGATAGAGAGCGTCCAGGCGCTAGACTTGGGCAGCTTTGCGCTGCGTAGCGCAGCCTCCTCTTATATTTCTTCTATTTATCAGGTGCGCGCATTTTTATGAGTACCGCTCTGTCTATTCGCCAGTTGACCAAGACTTACGGCAACGGCTTTCAAGCATTACACGGCATCGATCTGGATGTGGCGGAGGGCGATTTTTTCGCCTTGCTCGGCCCCAACGGTGCCGGCAAATCCACCACCATTGGCATTCTCTCGACCCTCGTAACCAAAAGCAGTGGCACAGTGAATGTGTTTGGTCACGACCTTGATAAACAGCCCTCGGCGCTCAAGCGCTGCCTGGGTGTGGTGCCGCAGGAATTCAACTTCAACCAGTTTGAAAAGGCCTTCGACATCGTCGTGACCCAGGCCGGCTATTACGGCATCCCCGCGAAAATCGCCAAGGAGCGTGCCGAGCAATACCTCAATCAGCTCGGTCTGTGGGGTAAGCACAACGTGCCGTCGCGCGAGTTGTCTGGCGGCATGAAGCGGCGTCTGATGATTGCTCGCGCGCTGGTGCATCAGCCGCGCTTGCTGATCCTCGATGAGCCAACCGCTGGGGTCGACATCGAACTGCGCCGCTCGATGTGGAGCTTTCTCACCGAGCTGAACCAGCAGGGCATCACCATCATTCTGACCACGCATTACCTGGAAGAGGCCGAGCAGTTGTGCCGCAATATCGGCATCATCGACCACGGCCGGATTGTCGAGAACACCAGCATGAAGGACCTGCTCAAGACCCTGCATGTAGAAACCTTCCTGCTTGATCTGAAGGAGTCCTTGCTGGTGCCGCCGCAACTGGTTGGCTACGCGGCGCAGCTGCTGGACCACCACACCCTTGAGGTGCAGGTGGACAAAAGCCAGGGCATTACCGAGTTGTTCCGCCAGCTGGCCCTGCAGAACATTGAGGTGCTCAGCCTGCGCAACAAAACCAATCGCCTGGAGGAGCTGTTCGTGTCTCTGGTAGAGAAGAACCTGGCAGGAGGCGCGGCATGAGCACGACTTATCTGAACTCAGAGCTGGCCGCCAATATGGTGGCCCTGCGCACCATCGTTTACCGCGAGATTCGCCGTTTCACCCGCATCTGGCCGCAAACCCTGCTGCCGCCAGCGATCACCATGGTTTTGTACTTCGTGATCTTCGGCAACCTGATTGGTCGGCAGATCGGCGACATGGGCGGCTTCACCTACATGGAGTACATCGTGCCGGGGCTGATCATGATGTCGGTGATCACCAACTCCTACGGCAACGTGGTGTCGAGCTTCTTTGGCAGCAAGTTCCAGCGCTCCATCGAGGAGCTGATGGTCTCGCCGGTGTCGCCGCACATCATCCTCACCGGCTATGTGATCGGCGGTGTGCTGCGCGGTCTGGCGGTGGGCTTTATCGTCACCATGCTGTCGATGTTCTTCACCAAGCTGCAGGTGCATCACTTGGGCGTGACGGTGTTGGTGGTGCTGTTGACCGCGACCATCTTCTCCCTCGGTGGCTTTATCAACGCAGTGTTTGCGCGCAACTTTGATGACATTTCGATCATTCCGACCTTTGTGCTGACGCCGCTGACCTACCTGGGCGGGGTGTTCTACTCGATCAGCCTGCTGCCGCCGTTCTGGCAGACGGTATCGCTGGCCAACCCGGTGTTGCACATGGTTAACGCCTTCCGTTACGGCATTCTTGGGGTCTCGGATATCCGTATCGGTGTGGCGATCAGCTTTATGCTGGTGGCCACCGCGGTGCTTTACGGCGTGTGTATCCGTCTGCTGGTGAGTGGCCGGGGTATGCGTCAGTAGCAAGACGCAGGCGCAAATATGGGGAAACAGTTTTAACGGCTGATCTGCCCGGCTCGGCCGTTAGACTCAGCCTCTACAATAATTAGGGGTTGTATATGTTTGCTCGCGCGCCTGCTCTCTCAGTTATCGCCGCTGTAGTGTTTTCATGGGGCAGCCCGCAGGTGTCAGCCAACCCAGGACCACTGGTCGAGGTGGTCACGGTCGAGAGCAGCTTGGTGCGCGACGAGTTGGTGACCTTTGGTTCACTGCGCCCTGACGAGTCGGTGATGATCCGCCCGGAAATTGCCGGCCGCATCGCCCAGCTGCATTTTCGTGAAGGTCAGCGCATCGAGGCAGGCGCCTTGTTGGTCAGCCTGGATGATTCGATTGCCCGCGCTGAACTTGCCCAGGCACGGGCCAACCTGAACTTGGCGGAAAAGAATTTTCAGCGGGCGCAAATGCTCTTTAAGCGCGGTGCGAGCAATGCACAGGCGCTGGATGAGGCCAACGCTGAACAGCAAGCCGCGCGGGCCAGCCTGGCGCTGTCGCAGGCGCGTCTGGACAAGACCCGTATCCTCGCGCCCTACGACGGCGTACTGGGTTTGCGAGCAGTCAGCCCCGGCGATTACCTCAGCGAAGGCCAGGACATCGTCAACCTGGAAGTACTCGACCCGCTCAAGGTGGACTTTCGCATTCCACAGAAAGCCGTCAGCCAGATCCGTCTCAAGCAAACCATCGAGATCAGCCTGGATGCCTATCCGGGCGAACGCTTTAGCGGCGAGATTTTCGCCATCAATCCGCGTCTGGACGAAGCCGGACGCAGCCAGGCGATTCGTGCGCACATTGGCAACAGCGAAGGCCGTCTGAGCCCAGGGCAGTTTGTGCGGGTGTCGGTCATCCTGGCTGAACGACCGGATGCCCTGGTGATTCCCGAAGAGGCAGTGATGCCGGTCGGGGAGCGTTTGCTGGTCAACCTGGTGGTGGACGGCAAGGTCGAGCTACGTGAGGTCACGCTGGGCAAGCGTCTAAACGGTAAGGTCGAAGTGGTTAGCGGCTTGCAAGGCGGTGAAACCCTGATCAGTGCCGGCTGGCAAAAGGTGCGTGCCGGTTCGCCGGTGCGTATCAAGGCGGTGGAGCGTGCGCTATGACCCTGTCGGATATCTGTATCCGGCGGCCGGTGTTTGCCACCGTGCTGTCGCTGATTGTGGTGTTGCTCGGGTTAATGGCCTACGACCGCTTGGCGGTGCGTGAGTATCCGAATATCGATGTGCCGATTGTCACGGTTAACGTCAGCTATCCGGGGGCCAGCCCGGAAATCATGGAGTCTCAGGTCGCCCAGCCGATCGAGGACGTGTTATCGGGGATCGACGGGCTGGACTTTGTCAGCTCCATCAGCCGTTCGGAAAACACCCAGATCACTGCGCAGTTCCGCCTGGGCAGTAACTCCGATGAAGCCGCCAACGATGTGCGTGACCGCCTGGGTCGGGTGCGCGGACTGCTGCCGGATGAAATTGCCGAACCCATCGTGCAGAAGGTCGAGGCGGATGCCCAGCCGGTGATCTGGATCGCTTTCTACAGCGAACGCTACAGCGCCATGGAGATCACCGACGTGCTGGAGCGGGTGATCAAGGATCGCTTGCAGACTATTCCCGGCGTCTCCGAAGTGCAGATTCGTGGCGCGCGCACCTTCGCCATGCGTATCTGGCTTGACCCAGAGAAGCTCGCGGCGCACAACCTCACCGTACAGGACGTGGAAGACGCCCTGCGCCGACAGAACGTGGAAATTCCGGCTGGGCGCATCGAGTCGCAGCAGCGCGAATTCACCGTGCTCTCGGAAACCGACATGAACACCCCGGAGCAGTTTAATCAGCTGATTCTCGACGACTCACGCGGCTACCTGCTACGCCTGGCGGATGTCGGCTATGCCGAAATTGGCGCGCAGGATGAGCGCAGCATCGTCCGTTACAAAGGCCAGCCGGCGGTGTCGATGGGCATGATCAAACAGGCCACGGCCAACCCGCTGGACATCTCCGATGGGTTAACGGCCGCCATGGATGATGTGCGTGCGCTGCTGCCTGAAGGTATGGAAATGGCGGTGGCCAACGACAACTCGCTGTTTATCCGCGAGTCGATCGACAACGTGTTCATCACCATCTGGGAAGCGGTTGGGCTGGTCATCCTGATCATCTTTATCTTCCTGCGCTCGCTGCGTGCCACCATCATTCCGCTGGTGACTATTCCGGTGTCGCTGATCGGTGCGTTCGCCCTGATGTCACTGATGGGCTTCACCATCAACACTCTGACGCTGTTGGCCATGGTGCTGGCCATCGGCCTGGTGGTGGACGATGCCATCGTCATGCTGGAGAACATCCACCGGCATATCGAAGAGGGCATGCAGCCGCTGCAGGCGGCGCTCAAGGGTAGCCGTGAGATCGCCTTTGCGGTGATCGCCATGACCCTGACCCTGGCAGCGGTATTCGCGCCCATCGGCTTTATGCAGGGCACCACCGGCAAGCTGTTTACCGAGTTCGCCTGGACACTGGCCGGCGCGGTGCTGGTCTCGGGCTTTGTGGCCCTGACCCTAACGCCAATGATGTGCGCGCTATTGCTTAAGCCGCACCAGGCCGGTGAGCGGCATAACCGCCTATACAACCTGATCGAGAATTTCCTCAACAACCTGACCTACAGCTACAAACACCTGCTGGCCAAGGCGCTGAGTGCCTGGGTGCTGGTGGTCGGAGTCTTGCTGCTCACCGTGGTGGCCTGCGTGTTGCTGTTCTCTGGGCTTAAGTCCGAGCTGGCGCCAACCGAGGACACCGGCACGATAATTGGTGTGTTCAATGGCCCGGACGGCGCCACCATCAATTACACCGGGCGTTATGCCAAGGAGATTGAGGATGCCTACGCCAGCATCGCGGAAACCAACCGCTATCTGGTCGTGGCAGGCTTTCCCACCGTGGCCCAGGGCATTTCCTTTATGAAGCTGGAGGACTGGGCTGATCGCTCGCGCAGCCAGTTTGAAATCCGGAACGAGCTGTTGCCCAAGCTGCAGGACATCGCCGGGGTGCGTGCCTTCCCGGTCAACCGGCCGCCGCTTGGGCAAAGCGCGCGTAACCAGCCGGTGAACTTCGTGATTCGCTCGTCGATGGAGTACAGCGAGCTGCAGGGTTATGTCGATGAATTGCTTAATTCGCTACGCGAATATCCGGGGCTGGAAAGCCTGGACAGCGATCTCAAGCTCAACGCGCCGCAGCTCAAGGTAGCGGTCAATCGCGAGCAGGCGGTGGCGGTGGGTACTGACGTGGCAACGATTGGCCGCAGCCTGGAAAGCCTGTTCGGCAGCCGTCAGGTGACGCGCTTCAAGCAGAACGGCGAGCAGTACGACGTGCTGGTGCAGTTGCAGGGCGTGGACCGCAGCAACCCGCAGGATCTCGACCGCGTCTATGTGCGTGGACGTGACGACAGCATGGTGCAGTTGTCCAACCTGATCGAGGTGCGCGAAACCGTGGCGCCGCGCGAGCTCAACCACTTCAACCAACTGCGTGCGGTGACGGTGAGTGCCAACGTCGGCAGCGGCTACACCCTCGGCGAAGCCCTGGCGCACCTGGAAAACACTGCACGCACGGTGTTCCCAGCCGAGACCCAGTACGACTACACCGGCACCTCGCGCGACTTTAAGGAATCCAGCGCCGGAATTGCGCTGATCTTCGCCCTGGCCCTGGCGTTTATCTTCCTGGTGCTGGCGGCGCAGTTTGAGAGCTTCAGCGACCCGTTGATCATTCTGTTCAGCGTACCGTTGTCGATGGCCGGGGCTTTGCTGGCGCTGACCCTGTTCGGCGGCACCTTGAATATCTACTCGCAAATTGGTCTGGTCACGTTGATTGGCCTGATCACCAAGCACGGCATCCTCATTGTCGAGTTCGCCAACGTGTTGCTCCGTCAGGGCCATGAAGTGCGCAGTGCGGTGATCGAGGCGTCGGTGGCGCGTCTGCGACCGATCCTGATGACCACCGGGGCGATGGTGCTCGGTTCGCTGCCATTGGCGATTGCCACGGGCGCGGGTGCGGAAAGTCGCCAGCAAATCGGCATGGTGATTGTCGGCGGCCTGCTGGTTGGCACCTTCTTTACCCTGTTTGTAATCCCGACCCTGTACATGCTGCTGCGTCGTTGGCAGCCGATTAAACCGCACGATGAGGGCATGACAGCAGCCTAGGCTGGGGTGACCGGCGCGTTGCGTTAAGCAACGCGCTATCATCGGCGTTTGCACCGCTAACCCTCCTACGTAAGCGTATTAATTGGGATGTGTTATGTACCAACTTAACGATTTGCTGCACCTGATGGCCCGTCTGCGCGATCCGCAGCATGGGTGCCCGTGGGACCTCAAACAGAGTTACGCGACCATCGTGCCGCACACGATTGAGGAAGCCTATGAGGTGGCCGACGCCATTGAACGTGGCGACTTTGACCATCTGCCGGGTGAGTTGGGCGACCTGCTGTTTCAGGTGGTGTATTACAGCCAGCTGGCGCGCGAGGAAGGGCGTTTCGAGTTTGCCCAGGTGGTCGACGGCATTACCCGCAAACTGCTGCGCCGTCACCCGCATGTATTCCCTGATGGCGATCTGTATGGCGCGCCGGATGTCGCCAAGCTCGAAGAGGCCGCCGTCAAGCAGCGCTGGGAAGAACTCAAAGCCGAAGAACGCGCCGAGAAAGCCGCTGTGCCTGAACAGCTTTCGTTGCTGGATGATGTGCCCACCGCGCTGCCGTCGCTGAGCCGGGCGATCAAATTACAAAAGCGTGCCGCTCAGGTCGGGTTTGACTGGCCAGAAGCCCTGCCGGTGGTCGACAAGGTGCGCGAAGAGTTGGATGAAGTGCTGGAGGCCATGAGCGAGAACGATCCCGAGGCCATTAGCGAGGAGATCGGCGATTTGCTGTTTGTGGTCAGTAACCTGGCGCGGCACCTCAAGGTTGACCCGGAAACGGCCCTGCGCGCGGCCAATGGCAAGTTCGAGCGGCGCTTTCGTTTTATCGAGCAGAGCTTGCGCGAGCAGGGGCGGGCTATGCAAGATTGCGCCCTGGATGAATTGGATGCGCTGTGGGGCGAAGCCAAAAAACTCGAAAAGCTCACCCCAAGTTGCTGAGCCCTAGGGTGGATGACGTTCTTTTCATCCACCACTGCCAGGGACACGGTGGATGGGTGAAGCGTCATCCACCCTACGAATAACGCATTACGATTACGCTGGGTACGCCCATTCAATATTGATGGTTGGAAAGGTAGGTTATGGCTCTCTCACTACGCGATCAGTTGCTTAAAGCCGGGCTGGTCAACGAAAAGCAGGCCAAGCAGGCCAGCAAGGAAAAACAGAAGAAGCAGCGTCTGGAGCAGAAAGGCCATATCGAGAAGGACGAGTCGCAAAAGCTCGCCGCTCAACAGGCCATGGCCGAAAAGGCGGCGCGTGATCAAGAGCTCAATCGCCAGCAGCAGGAGAAGGTCGAGCAGAAGGCCCGCGCCGCGCAAATCAAGCAGTTGATCGAGGTGTCACGCCTGCCCAAGCTGACCACCGAGGATTACTACAACTTCGTTGACGACAAAAAGGTCAAGCGCCTGTCGGTCAACACGCTGATGCGCAACAAACTCAGCAGCGGCTCGCTGGCCATCGTGCGCCACGGCGGCGGTTATGAAGTGATCCCGCGTGAGGCGGCGCTGAAGATTCAAGAGCGCGACGCGCAACGTGTGGTGCTGCTCAACACCCCAACCGAAGCCCCGGATGCCGATGATCCGTACGCGGCGTATCAGGTGCCGGACGACCTGATGTGGTGAATGGCTAAGCGGGCCGAGCACCAGTCGGCCCTGCTTGTCGAAATCCGCGCAATAAAAAGCCGAGCATTAAGCTCGGCTTTTTATTGCGCTCTGTCTCAGTCCTGGCGGCCTTCAACGGCTCTGCCGTCAACGTTGCCTTCTTTGAGCATGATCTGGTATTCCTTGCCGTCTTTTTCGACCTGATGCAGGCGGACCAGCAGGAACTCCCAGTCTTTGGCGAACCAGAGGATGGTCTTGCGGCTGCTCTGGGTCGGGTCACGCACGCGCTCGACCTTGATCGCATCGATCAGCCCGGCCTTGGTACGCACTACTTCCTCACCCAACACGCGGAAGTCATACGTCTCCACTTCGTCGCCATCGACCACCTGATAGCTCATGCTTTTCTTGCCGGCGGCCACGTCGTATTGCAAGGCCAGTTGGTAGGTCGATTTGTCCAACAGGCCGCGGTTCAGTGGCAAACGTACTGGGGTGTCGCGGTCACTGCCGATGACTTGCTTGGCCTCCCAGTCAAAGTCCTGCTCAATTTTCTTGGCTTTGCCCAGGCCGCCGCGCTGATACAAATAGGTCTGGGGTAGGAAGGTGGTGTTATCCACGCGCAGAGTGCTTTCTTCGGTCAGGCTGGCGACCAGCATGGAGGCTTCAAAATTGAGCTTCCAAACGCCATTGTCCAGCGCTTGCAGGCTGCGCTCGGCGCTGCCGCTGACGGGCAGTTGCTTCCAGTCGGCGGTGTAGCTAGCGGAGAAGGGTTTTAGCTCAACGGCGAATGCCGGCAGGCTCAGTAGTGTTAGTGCGAACAGTAAGGCGCGACCCATGGTGTCTCCTGTTTACGTTCGAATAAGGTATCCGGTGCTCGGTAACAGTTGCTCGTCCAACATCGCCCCTTGCGCCGTTAGGTGCAAGCGGCCTTCGGCAAACCAGCGGACTGCCATCGGGTAAATTACATGTTCTTGCTGGTGCACGCGCTGCGCCAGACTGCTTTGTGTGTCATCTGGCTCCACCGTGACCACAGCCTGTACGACCAGTGGTCCGCCATCGAGTTCCTCGCTGACGAAGTGCACGCTGCAACCGTGCTCGCTGTCACCGGCTTCCAGTGCCCGTTGATGGGTATGCAAGCCTTTGTATTTGGGCAGCAGAGACGGGTGGATATTCAGCAGGCGTCCCGCGTAATGGCGGACAAAAGTCGGGGTGAGAATACGCATAAAACCAGCCAACACCACCAGCTGCGGATCGTAGCTGTCGATCGCCTCGACCAGTGCAGCGTCGAAGGCCTCGCGGCCCTCGAACTGTTTGTGGTCGAGTACCACGGTGGCGATGCCGGCGGCCTGTGCACGTTGCAAACCATAGGCATCAGCGCGGTTACAGACCACCGCGCTGATCCGGACCGAACTGCGCGTGGACGCGTCAGCGTCGGCCTGGATGCTGTCAATCAGCGCCTGCAGGTTACTGCCGGAGCCTGAGATCAGCACCACCACATTGCACGGTGCCGGCATTAGTGCTGTTTCAGGTTGTTCAGCACGACCTGAGCAGCGCCTTCAGCCGCTTGGTTGATCTGGCCGATCACCCACGGCTGCTCGCCAGCGGCGGTCAGGGTTTGCAGGGTGATTTCGACTTGATCCTGCGCTACGCAGATGACCATGCCGACGCCGCAGTTAAGTACGCGGTGCATCTCGTGCTCATCCACGTTGCCTTTTTCTTGCAGCCAGTCGAATACCGCTGGGCGCGTCCAGCTGGCCACGTCGACCACCGCTTGTGCGCCTTTTGGCAGTACGCGCGGGATATTGTCGAGCAGGCCGCCGCCGGTGATGTGGGCCATGGCTTTAACCGCGCCGGTGTCTTTGATCAATTTGAGCAGCGGCTTGACGTAGATACGCGTCGGCGCCATCAGCAAATCGGCCAGCGGCTTGCCATCAACCTCAGTGGCTTCGATTTCGGTGCCGGAGACTTCGATGATCTTGCGGATCAGCGAGTAACCGTTGGAGTGCGGACCGGAGGACGGCAGGGCGATCAGGGCGTCACCGTTGGCGACTTTCGAGCCGTCGATGATCTCGGCTTTTTCAACTACACCGACGCAGAAACCGGCCAGGTCGTAGTCTTCGCCTTCATACATACCCGGCATTTCAGCCGTTTCACCGCCAACCAGGGAGCAACCGGCCAGTTCGCAGCCCGCGCCGATGCCGGTCACTACGGTGGCCGCTACGTCAACGTTGAGCTTGCCGGTGGCGTAATAGTCGAGGAAGAACAGCGGCTCGGCACCGCAGACCACCAGGTCGTTGACGCACATGGCGACCAGGTCTTGGCCGATGCTGTCGTGCTTGTTCAGGTTCAGTGCCAGGCGCAGCTTGGTGCCGACGCCGTCGGTGCCGGAGACCAGTACAGGCTGCTTGTAGCCAGCCGGGATCTCGCACAGCGCGCCGAAGCCGCCCAGCCCACCCATGACTTCCGGACGTGCGGTGCGCTTGGCCACGCCTTTGATGCGTTCAACCAGGGCTTCGCCCGCGTCGATATCTACACCTGCGTCCTTGTAGCTGATGGAGGGTTGCTTGCTCATAGATCCAGGCCTTTAGGGAAAGTTCGGATAGGCGCCGCCAGGTAGGTTGGCGGTCTGCGAAGGCGCGCGATTTTATCAGGCTTACCCGGCAGCGGCCAGCCGCCACCGTTGCGGGTGTTAGGCGCGCTGTTTAAGGTGACCGCGTGTGCACAATCTGCTCGCTGCGGGCCATGCGCCGCTTAAAATGGCTTTGGAATGCCCTTTAACAGCCCCTAAACTCGTGACACTGTGCTGTTTTCGCCCGCCTTGCGTGCGAGCGCTGGTCGAAACTGTTGTTAAATCTGCCCGGTAAGCCACTTTCCGTCCGTCGAGAATCCACCCATGCGTTTGACCGCTCGCCTGCTTCTTGCCTGTTTGACACTGTCTGGCCTGCCAGCCTTGGCCGCCCCCGTGAGTGATCTGTACCAAGTCCGCGAGGCGGTCAGCAGCCAGCAGCCAGAGGAGCGCGCGGCTGCTCTGGGCCGTGCTCTGGATACTCTGGTGCTGCGTTTGACCGGCAAAACTGATGCCGCGCAGAGCCCAGCACTGGCGGCGCTGCGCAAGGACCCGCAACAGATTGTCAGCCAATATGGTTATGAAGGTGACACCTTGCTGGTCGACTTTGACCCTCACAGTACCGGGCGCAGCCTGCGTCAGGCGGGGCTGGCGTTGTGGGGCGCGAATCGTCCAAGCATCCTGCTCTGGTGGTTGAGTGATGCCAGCGATGGCAGCCGCCTGCTTGGCGATGGCCAGGCCGCTGCTGCAATGTTTAATCAGGCCGCACAACACCGTGGCCTGCCACTGCGCCTGCCGTTGGCCGACCTCTCCGAGCAACTCCTGGCCGTACCGGAAAACCTTGCCAGCAATGACCCTACTGCCTTGCGTGAAGCGTCCGAGCGCTACGCTGCCGATGCTTTATTGGCGGTTGTCGCACGTGAAGCAAACGGCCAGTGGCAAGCCGAATGGCGGCTATGGCTGGGTGACGAGCGTGAGCAGGGCAAGGTTCAGGGGGCTGATCAGGCCGCGCTGGCAGACGCTATCCTGTTGGCGGTTAATCAGCGTCTAGCGCCGCGTTTTATTGTCGCCCCCGGCGCTACCAGTCGTTTGACGGTAGAAGTGCAGGGCGTTGATCTGGCGCGTTACGCCGAATTGCAGCGCATGCTTGAGCCATTCGCCGCGCAACTGCTCAAGGTACAGGGCGACACGCTGACCTTCGCGGTCAATGCCAATGTCGAGCAATTGCGTGCACAGCTGGGCCTGGCGCAGTTGCAGGAGGTGCCGGCCGAGGTGGCGGTGGTCGATACCGAGCAGGCGGTTACGCCGCCCGCCACAGGTGCTGAGCCTGCACTGCCAGCGCCGCCGCGTGACCCTGTATTAAGGTTTCGCTGGTAGGCTACGGCAGTCGCACACACCCTGATTGACCAAACCGCAGCCCGATAGCTGCGGTTTTCTTATACCGCGCCCCTAAGCGTGGGGCTTTCTGGATAACGCGTTGGCATATGGAGCGCAGAGCATGATCGACTCGCATCGTTGGATATGGATAGTCGCAGCGTTGCTGCTGGGTGGCCTGTTGTACTTGCTCGCCCCGATTCTCTCGCCATTCTTGATTGGTGTGCTGTTGGCCTATATGGGCGACCCGCTGGTTGATCGCTTGGAGCGTTGGAAGTTCTCGCGGACCTGGGGCGTAGTGGTGGTCTTCGCGTTGATCACCCTAGTCATGGCCATTCTGTTGCTGGTCCTGGTGCCGTTGTTGGGTAAGCAGCTGGTGCGCCTGTATGAGCTGGTGCCAGAAATACTCGACTGGATGCAGCACCAGGCGTTGCCATGGGTTCAGCTAAAACTGGGGCTGAGTGAAGGGTTCTGGCGTTTTGATCAGTTGAAGGAAGCGATGTCCGGGCAGCTGGGTAAAACCACCGATATCGTCGGCATACTGTTGTCCACGGCCACGGCTTCTGGGCTGGCATTGATGGCCTGGTTGGCCAATATGCTGCTGATTCCGGTGGTGAGCTTCTACCTGATGCGCGATTGGGACCTGATGGTCGCCAAGCTGCGCAGCCTGTTGCCGCGTGGCCGTGAAGGTTTGATTGTGCAGCTCTTCTCGGAGTGCCACGAAGTGCTGGGGGCGTTCTTGCGCGGCCAGTTGCTGGTGATGCTGGCGCTGGGTGTGATGTACGCCACCGGGCTGATGCTGATTGGCTTGGAGCTTGGCTTGCTAATCGGTGTGTTGGCTGGCTTGGCCAGCATCGTGCCGTACCTGGGGGTAGTCGTGGGGATTGGCGCGGCAATGACGGCGGGGCTGTTCCAGTTCGGCGTGGATTTCTACCCGTTGCTGGGCATCGCCACGGTATTTATCGTCGGGCAAATGCTCGAAGGCATGCTGCTGACCCCCATGCTGGTGGGTGATCGCATCGGCCTGCACCCGGTGGCGGTGATCTTCGCGATCATGGCGGGTGGTCAATTGTTCGGCTTCACTGGCGTCCTTCTGGCGCTGCCGGTCGCTGCGGTGATTATGGTGTTAGTGCGTCATTTGCATGAGTTCTATAAACAGTCGAATACCTATGGCGCATCGCCGGAAAGTGACTGAGTTGTAAGGTTTACGATTCGATTGATTTGCGTGTGTTTAAACGCTCTAACCGGTTTAGGCGCAACGCATCATGCAAATAAGAAGGGGGCATAGCGCATGGCCATGCGCGGCGGAGAATGCCCCCCGTGCCACCTTGTAAGGTCAGGATATTGCCGCCGTTCATAATCAAGTGACGGGCAAGCGTTTGGCGCAGTAGGCGCGAAGCGAAAGGGAGAGGTAGGCATGAAGGCAGAGTGGGACGACGCCCCCGAGTGGATCAATAGCCGCCGCAAAAGAAGCGCAGCAGCGGTGCTGCTACCCGGCTTGCTTGGAACATGCATCACCCTTGGCGTCCTGTATTTCGCTAGCCAAGCGCTGTTAAAGGGCACCGTGCAGCAGATCATTGAGAAACGACAGCTGCCAAAGCCCGTTCCAGTGGCCGAAATAATACGAGCAGAACCCGCAGCCAATAAAGACTGGGACAGCCTCGTGAACGAGGCAGCAAGCCGGCATATAGAAGCTGAGCCGCCTAGGGCAACAGAACAACCCACCCCAAATGCCAAGCAGACGGTATTCAATGATTTAAATTACACACCGCAAGGTGCTGTAAATATCATCCAGGCGACCAGTACCTACCCCATTGAAAAGCCAGCGCCTAAAATCAATAAGCCAAAAGAAATCGTTGTGGTCGGCAAAGAGTCACGATTAAGAGACTTGTGCCCGCACAGAGAGGGCAGCATAGAACGCAGAAATTGCAGAATGAGAATGGACTTAAACGGTGGTCGGTAGCGCCAATATTTAGTGGTGACCGTCAGATAGTGAGCAAGCTTAAATAACTTGTTATGTGTTGCTCACTAGCCAAGCTGAAAGAAAAAGTACGCCACTGATCCCGAACGTGAGCACTGCCAACCCCTTGGGTATCTTTATTTTTCTTCTTGGCACCCCTCTGATGGTGCCATGAACAAAAACCAAAATGAAAAAGGATACGATGATCCAGGCGCCCAGAGAGATCAATATGTCAAATGGCTCAGCGTTCTCGATAAATATGGTCGTTCCCAACGCAGCGATGATCAGTGCAAAACCAATCATTACTATTATGTCAAAAGCAGAGTAGCGATTATTCATGTCGGTAACACGTAACGCCTGGCTTTGCTGAGGGGCGGAGCGTAGGTGCGTCCGAAAACAGCCGCTGGTTATTTGATGGTGGCTCAACCTGGGAGCCCCTCGAACTTTGGCACCTCTTCCAACTCCATATCCCAAACAGCTTTGCTGGATGAAAAGATATGCGCAGTTGGCAGCATGGTGAGTTCAGTATCTAAACACCCTGCAGGAACGACGAGCAAACCTGCGGTCTGGGTATTTGGCAATGCTGAACCACACAATTTACAAAAGCTTTTGTTATGACGAGTACCAGAGAGCGTAAAGGAAGTCACAGCATCTGCACCCGACCGCCAGACCAATTTAGCTGAACGCGAGAATAGATTTGCAGCATGAGCCGAACCTGTATCTTTTTGGCAATGCTGACAATGGCACAGGTAAAAGCTGTCGAAATCTCCTTTTACCTTAAAGCTCACGGTGCCGCACAGACAAGAACCGAAATGATCAGTCATCAGAACTCCCTCTATGGTCTGTGGGTGAAAATACATAACGTTTGGTTAAGGGGCGGGCTTTAACCTGTCCCAGTGAGCGCGTGGCTAGGTTTCAACTCCATCGTTATGGTGGTTTTGACGAGCCCTTTTTAATTTAACGCTGACTAGCATTGCGACGGTTGCAATCATTACTGAGGCTAGTATGGTAATTGTTGGTAATGCAATACCTATTAGGTCTTTAAAAGGTGAGGAAATTGCTGGTTTATTAATTACGGTTGTTAGTGCTACTACCATGGTTCCCATTGCTGCCGTAATTCCTAAGACCGTACTGATTCGCTCATTTTGTTTTTTGCGGAATTCAGACTCGATAGATAAGCGTTCAACTGTTACTGCGGCAGGCAGAGCTTCAAATTTTTCAGTGTTTACGAGATGCGCTAGTGTTTCGCAATAATTCTTCTTTGTTTCAGCGGAAATAAAGCTGGAATCCATGATCTCTTTGATAAGCTCTTCAGCTATTTGTTTAGCTTGATAAGTGTCGGCGCGTTCTACTTTGTATTTTCTGGCGGTGGCGTTAATAAGCGAGGAGAGTACCTCGTTGTCTGGGATATGCCCTTCGGATATGCCCTTCGGATATGCCCGGCCTAAGCGCATATACAACTTCTCGATTTACAGTTAAGATTTTTTGAGCGTATTCTTTATTGTCTTTCTTAGAGAAAAGATAACGAGTTATAAGAGTTACGATTAGGCCGCTAAGTATTCCTCCGCCTACCCCTACAACCCACGAATTATTGAATATTTCCACAATATTTCCTTGAGACCTAACGATTAAGCTAAGGGGCTGGCTTTAGCTAGTCCCAGTGAGCGAAGCGAACGGTTTGAGCGCCTTGCTGGGCGGCACTTAATTGCAGATGTTTTGCCACTGGCCATTTACCTGCATGTATTGGCACTTAGTAGTTCCAAGTGGCGGCAGATCTACTGAAGGCAGTGGTTTTAGCTCAGTAGATGGTAGTGGTGTTAGTGGCGCAATTTCTACAGATGGTAAATCAAAACTGTTGTCACATATATCTTGAACTTGGCAGTTCATTCCATGGTTGTCACAAACTTGAGCTTTCCTGCATACGGCTTCTGATAAATTTGGAGTTGTTGCCAGAAAAGCGACTGCAAACAGGATGCTGATTTTGGCATTCATAAATTTCTCCGCTGTGATGCCCAACTATAAATTAGACGACATTGATGTCGCATAACCCACCTTAAGGTGTCTGATAACGTTCCTTGTCACTCACTAAGTCTTTGAGCGCCATGCGGTCGCGAATAGCGACAGAGAAACCGGCGGGGTGAAAAGCGACATGAGGCAAGCCCGAGTGCCGTACTGCAGCACGATGAAGGCTAGAAACTACTGATAGGGCGCGCGCCTGTCTAGCCAGCTGTCGGAAATCGTCAAAGCCTGGCGGTTCGGGGCTGGCAGCATCCAGTAACGACTCGCGTTATCCATCAATGACTTAGCGAGCAGAAGGCTATAAACTTTCGGCTCTTTACGGTGAGCCAGCCTGCGGTTCCGACGAGCCGCCCAACCCAGCATGACACCCATACAACTGCCTTTAGGTGTGCGTCTGCGTGATGACGCCACTTTCGCCAACTACTACCCCGGAGCCAACGCTGCGGCGCTTGGCTATGTCGAGCGTCTGTGCGAGGCCGATGCGGGCTGGACGGAAAGCCTGATCTATCTGTGGGGCGCTCAAGGTGTTGGCTGCAGCCATTTGTTGCAGGCCGCTTGTTTGCGCTTTGAGCAGCGCGGCGAGCCGGCGGTTTACTTGCCGCTGGCGGAGTTAGTCAGTTACGGCCCGGCGCTGTTGGATAATCTGGAGCGCTACGAGCTGGTCTGCCTGGATAATCTGGATGCGGTGGTCGGTGACAGCGAGTGGGAAGAGGCGCTGTTTCACCTGTTTAACCGTTTGCGTGACAGTGGCCGGCGCTTGTTGCTGGCTGCCAACGCTTCGCCGCGTGAATTACCGGTCAAGCTGGCTGACTTGCAATCGCGCCTGACCCTGGCGCTGGTGTTTCAGTTGCGCTCACTGTCTGATGAAGACAAGTTGCGTGCTTTGCAGCTGCGCGCCTCGCGCCGCGGCTTGCACCTGAGTGATGAGGTTGGGCGCTTTATCCTGACGCGTGGCGAGCGCAGCATGAACGCCTTGTTCGACTTGCTGGAGCGGCTGGATCAGGCATCGCTTCAGGCGCAGCGCAAGCTGACGATTCCCTTCCTTAAAGAAACTCTAGGCTGGTAAGCCTGATTGAGCGTCGGGTCACGCTCAATCAGCACCGTTAAGGCTTAGTTTTCCCCAGCCAACTTGCGCTCGTACTGAAAACGCCAGCGGGTGAACATCAGTGCGGCGCAGAACAGGCTAAAGCTCAGCCCGGTTAGCAGCCAACCGTATAGCGCCTTGCTCGGGTCGAAGGCGGCGAGTACGCCCTGGATAAAGTACAGGTTCACCACAAAGCAGGCCCAGGCATGGGCGCGGGCGTTGCCGAGGATTATGCCGGGGGCCAGCAGCAGCAGTGGCACGAGCTGAGCCCCCAGAATCACCCAGAGCAGTTTGCCGGGGATGTTGGCGAACCACAGGTTCCACACCACCAGTAACGTGCCGAGGCCAAAAAAACTCAGCAAGCTGGCGGCGCGGCTGATGTTCAGGCGCGGCTGGAGCCATTCCAGTGAGGGCAGCGGTTTTGCGGTTTTAGCCACGGGTGCTCTCCAGTTTTGCCGCGGTTTGCGCCAGGCGTTGGCCGAGTGCGCGGCACAGGGCGGTTTCATGTTCATCGAGGGCGCGCTTACCGTCAGCTCCGGCGTGATGGCTGGCTCCATAAGGCGTGCCGCCGCCACGGGTTTCCAGAAGCGCGGCTTCGCTGTAGGGCAGGCCGGTGATCAGCATGCCGTGGTGCAGCAGCGGCAGCAGCATCGACAGCAGGGTGGTTTCTTGGCCGCCATGCAGGCTGGCGGTGGAGGTGAACACGCCAGCGGGTTTGTCGACCAGGGCTCCGGTCAGCCACAGACCGCTGGTGCCGTCGAGGAAGTACTTGAGCGGCGCGGCCATATTGCCAAAGCGGGTTGGGCTGCCGAGCGCGAGGCCGGCGCAGTTCTTCAGGTCATCCAGGCTGGCGTACAGCGCGCCTTCTGCCGGGATGTCTGCGGCGACGGCTTCGCACTCGGTTGATACCGCCGGCACGGTGCGCAGGCGTGCTTGCAAGCCGCCCATCTCCACGCCGCGAGCAATTTGCCGGGCCATTTCGGCGGTTGCGCCGTGGCGGCTGTAATACAACACCAGAATGTAAGGGGCGCTCACGGCAGAATCTCCAGGATATTTTCCGGTGGACGGCCGATAACGGCTTTTTCACCCACTACCAAAATAGGGCGTTCAATCAGCTTTGGCTGAGCGGCCATGGCCTCAATCAACTGGGCGTCCGTCAGGTTCGGGTCGCTCAGGCCGAGGTTCTTGTATTCATCTTCGCCGCTGCGCAGCAGTTGTCGCGCAGGGATGCCGAGCTTGGCCAGGAGGTCCTGCAGTTGTGCGGCGCTCAGGGGCGTTTCCAGGTAGCGCACGATGGCTGGGGTGAGCCCGCGCTCTTCCAGCAGTTGCAATGCGCTGCGTGATTTTGAGCAGCGCGGATTATGGTAGAGCGTCATTGCAGCCATGTTCGGGTCGCCTGTTACCGTTGATGGCGGCTATTCTAACCGCTAACGGTATCCGCGCCTGTAGCAGGTTGCGCGGTCAAATAGCTAAGGAGAAGGCATGCTGCAGCGGATTACTGAGGTCTGGGACTTTTGGCGTTTTTTGCTGCAGCGGTTTATTGCTGATCAGGGGACAAACAGTGCCGCGGCGCTGACCTACACCACGCTGTTTGCGGTGGTGCCGATGATGACGGTGACCTTCTCCATGCTCTCGGCCATTCCCGCGTTTCAGGGCACTGGCGAGCAGATCCAGAGTTTTATCTTCCGCAATTTCGTGCCTTCTGCGGGTGAAACCCTGCAGCAATATCTACGCGAATTTACGACCCAGGCGCGCCAGCTGACGTGGGTGGGTGTGGCGGTGTTGGCCGCCACTGCGTTCTGGATGTTGGTGACCATCGAGAAGACCTTTAACACCATCTGGCGTGTACGCCAGCCGCGCCGTGGTGTGTCGAGTTTCCTGCTGTACTGGGCCATTCTCAGCCTGGGGCCATTGCTGCTCGGGGGCGGCTTTGCCATCAGTACCTACTTCACCTCGCTGTCGCTGATTTCCGGGCCTGACGCCTTGTTGGGTGTGCAGGCGTTGCTGAAGTTCATGCCATTGGTGTTTAGCGTGGCCGCGTTCACCTTGCTGTATGCCACGGTGCCGAATGCACAGGTGCCGATGCGCCATGCGCTGTTGGGTGGGTTGTTTGCGGCGATCCTGTTTGAAGTGGCGAAGATGCTGTTCGGCTTGTATGTGCGGTTGTTCCCCGGCTATCAGCTGATCTACGGCGCGTTTGCCACGGTGCCGCTGTTTCTCTTATGGATCTACCTGTCCTGGTTGATTGTTCTGTTTGGCGCTGAGCTGGTCTGCAATCTGGGCTTTTCCCAACAATGGCGTAAGCGCGCGGTGCCACGCTTGTTAATGGCGCTTGGTGTATTGCGCGTGTTCTATGAGCGTCAGCAGTTGGGTTTAAAGGTGCGTTTGCGGGATGTGCAGCGTCAAGGTTGGCTGCTGGCAGAGCATGAGTGGGAAGAGATTCTGGTTTTCCTTGAGCAGCAGAAGCTGATCGCGCCGACCGGCTCGGGTACCTGGGTGTTAAGCCGTGACCTTGGCCATTACTCCTTGCAGCAACTGCTCAGCCACAGTCCTTGGCCGTTGCCGAGGGCGGAGAACTTACCCGAGCAGCTTGATGAGGCGTGGTATCCGGCGTTGCGCGCAGGGCTGGAGAAGTTACAGGATGAGCAGGCGGCACTCTTTGCTGAAGACCTTGCGCAATGGTTGCAGCCCCAGGCTCAGCCGTCGAAGTGACGTAAAACGTCAGTTTACGGCGCTGCGCTGGCGGCACACCCGGCGACTGGCGACCATGGAGGTCGCCAAACGTGGTTATAGGGAAGCTGGCACGTTTCTGGCTATCTGCCATGTGGATAGCAATCGGTGCCAGCAGGGCAGGGATTGGCAGAGTGTGAGACGTTATGACAGCCAGCAAAGGCAAAGTGATTCATCTGCATCAGCGTGATCCTCAAGAGGCCCTTGAGCGCCTCAACCGTATTACCGGCTTGCGCTTTAGCCGCTGGCCGCAGTCGCTGGTTGATACCTCAACAGCCGCGGATCAAACCTCAGCAACAGCTGTGCAGCCCGCCCCAGCCGTAGAGTGCGGAGCTGCTGAAAGGCTGTCGCGCTAAACGCAAAACCCCGCGTCAGTGCGCGGGGTTTCTATTGTTGGGCAAGGCTAGTGTGCCAGTGCGTGGCGGCTATCAGCCTGCGACAACTCAACTGCTTGAACGAAGAGTTCTTCGACGACCAAGCTGGTCGCGGGAACAGCAGAGCGCAGGCGTACCTGCATCTCTTCAATTTTCAGCTTGACCGGCAACCGGGTAATGCTGGAAAGCAGAATCTTGCTGTGCTGATTGACCTTGCCGTGATCGACCATCACTTCACGGCGGGCCGTGCCGTCGCGGTAGCTGATTAGCAAGGACACGGGTAGGTTTGCCAGCCCTGGCAGGTGTAGCCAAGCCGCTACGTTGAACTCTGCGACGCGCCCTTCGTAAGGGGTGACCTGTAAGCGGGCGAGATTGACGATGTCAGATGGCACGGGGCCGACCAACTTATCGAGGGCTTGGGTCATGGTTGTTTCCAGGCTAATAACAGATCGCATCATGCGTGAGTGCGAAGGATTATAAGCTCGGCTTTCTGGCGCAGACTGTGCGCTCGGCCGATGTTCGGCGTGACCTTTCTCGCAGTTTTAGCGTGTGGGCAATAGCGTCAGGCCAGCTGCATCGGATAGCGAGTGACGGATGCCGTGACCAAATTGGCGGCCGGCAGCTGAAGGATGGCTTGGTTATGCGCGTTGACTAACTGCAGCCAGATACTTTCCCCTGCAACGAACTGCCCATCGGGCAGCCATAAACCATGATGCCAGCCGTTACCCGGTGCCGGGGTGCTTTGGAGTACGCCCGGATGAGTTTGTGCGCTGGGTGCGCGACGCAGCCAGACTGGGCGCGGCAAACCTTTGAGGTAACGCAGGCCCAGGTGCAGGGCTTCACTATTAAGGTGGCGCCAGCGCACCAGGGCCAGGGTCGGTGTATCGCTGCCGGTGAGCAGCAACACCAACTGACCAATCGACAGCTGCGCTGCCTGGTCGGCATTGCACAGCAAGCGTGCGCCGCCTGGGCTGGCATCCTGCATCAGCGCGCTGGTGCGCAGCGGGCGTTGCTCCAGCAGTTGGGCATGAATAGCGCTAAGCCCCACGACCAGGCTGCATTCGCTGCGTTGATCGGCGCGGATATGGCGGCGCTGTTGGCGAACCAGCCAATGTTGCTGCACACGCTCCAGCACTTGGCGTTCGGCAGGGCTTTGCAAGGGCGCAGGATCATGCAGGGCGACCAACAAGGCGCCTAGCTCGAAACGGCGTAAATAATCAGTGCTGCCTTTCGAGGTCTGGGCGTAGCTCAGGCAGGGTTGGGGTTCGGTCAAATCAATCGTGGGTCCTTCGGCTTCATCGTCTTCATCCCAGGGCAGCAACCGCGCCAGCCCGGCCAGCGGTGAGAGCGCTCCAAATAGCAGTGCGCAT
This sequence comes from Pseudomonas spirodelae, assembly GCF_034653255.1. Classification (NCBI taxonomy): domain Bacteria; kingdom Pseudomonadati; phylum Pseudomonadota; class Gammaproteobacteria; order Pseudomonadales; family Pseudomonadaceae; genus Pseudomonas; species Pseudomonas spirodelae. Next base: position 59,709 of record NZ_JAYEET010000046.1, read on the forward strand.
TCACCTTCAGCCAGGTGGAATGGGTTGCTCAGGGCCAGCAAGAGCATTTGCTGGTAGAGGCCGCGCAGGGTACTCGCTGGTTGCGGAGTAAAGGCGGCCGCCACCGGCTCGTCCAGGCAGCCCTGATGCTCGCCAATCCAATACAGTAAGTGACTGTCCCGCCACAGGCTGGGCGAGGGCTCCTGGTACAACTGATAGTGGCGCAGCAAGCTCTGCGCGAGAAAGTGCTGCGCCATGTACAAACACCAAGCCAGGTGGGGGCGTGATGGCTGACGGCCCTGCAGGATTTGCAGGAGCAGGCGTTTGAAGCCTATGGCCAGCTCATTGCACAGGCGCACAAACATTGCAGTCGGTGGATGCTCGCCTTGGTAAACCTTGCAGTAGTGCCGGTACTGGTCGCTGAAGCTTTGCAGGGCGCGTTGCCTTTCGAGTAAGGTCATGGCACTGCGGTTTAGCCTGAAGAGCAGGCTGAGCACTTGCTGCAAGGCTGGGTCCACTGGCTGCAGGCGTGCCTGTGCCAGTTGCTCGTTGAGGTCGGCAAGTGAGCCGACGTCTGTCTCGAGGATGTCTGGCACTTCCAGGCGCAAGGCATCTAATGTCATATCAACCTTATGGAATCAGGGAGCGAATGCATGGTAATGCGTTTCCAGGCGGTCATTCGTGCTGTTGCGGGCATAGGTTTAGGGCTGATGCTGGCCGGTTGCGCTGAAGATGTAGGCGTCGATCAATATGGACGAAAGGTAGCGGCTGAGCGACTGGAAGGCCAGTGGTTAGTGATTAATTACTGGGCGCAGTGGTGCGCGCCGTGTCGCACTGAGATTCCCGAACTCAACGCCTTGGAGAAGCAGCTCAAAGCGCAATCCGTGCAGGTGCTTGGGGTGAATTTTGACGCGCTGCAGGGCGATAAGCTCAGCCAGGCGGCGCAAGACATGGGGATCGCCTTCACGGTACTTGCGCAGGATCCAGCCGAGCGTTATCAGTTGCCGCGCGCCGAGGTGCTGCCGGTGACCTATATCGTTGATCCGCAGGGCCTTATGCGTGAGCGTCTGGTCGGTGAGCAAACCGCAGCGGGCCTCAGCGCCCGTCTGGCGGCACTCAAGGCGGAGGGTTAGAGCCATGGCGCGTGTGTGTAGGCATGGCTATGTCAGCGGTCGTGTTCAAGGGGTGTACTTCCGTCAGGCGACTGCGGCGCAGGCTGAGCGTCTTGACCTCGATGGTTGGGTGCGCAACCTGGCAGATGGGCGTGTTGAGGTGCTGTTCGAGGGCGAAGAAGCGGCGGTGAATGAACTGACAAGCTGGTTACAGCAGGGGCCTGAGGCTGCCGAAGTGACCGCGCTGGAGTTGCAAGAACAGGCGCTGCAGGGCGTCGCCGGCTTTATCGTACGGCGTTGAAGACTGTTGCCGATCGGTGGTGCTGAAACAGGCCTGCAGTTGGCGAGGTCGTCCTACCGGTGCTTTGCGTCGATTCAGGGTTTGACGTACCAGAAGTCGTGCCAGAAACCGACCACCTTGGCCGAATAGGTGTGTTTGCCCAGGCTGCCGTTGTAGCGGGCGAGGGCGCGGTTGAGGTCGCCGTTTTCCTTGCGCAAATAGAAGCTCAAGATGGTGCAGCCGTAACGCAGGTTGGTGGCGTTGTCAGTGAGGTTGTCCTGTGGGCGGCCCAGTTCGCCTTTCCAGAAGGGCATCACCTGCATCATGCCCTGGGCACCGACCGAGGAAATAGCAAAGCGATCAAAGTGGCTTTCGGCGTGAATCAGCGCAATCACCAAGTCCGGGCGCAAGCCTGCTTTGCTGGCCTCGCGATGCACCAGCCTGAGCAGGCTTAGGCGTTCCTCGGCATTCGGAATATAACGGCGCAGGCGTGTGGACATGTCCAGCAGCCACACCTCGGCATCGAAGCGATCCTGAAAGCTATCCGCCTGGGCCACGGTCTGTTGCAACAATATGCGCAACTCGGGCTCAGGCGCCTGGCGTACGTCGGCCAGCCCGGCACTGCAGAGCATTAGGCCGAGAAGGGCGCAGATCAGGCGCTGCTGCATGTGCCTGTTAGTCGTTGCCTGGATCAGCGACCAAACGGCCGGCGTCTTTGGTCAGGGACAAGAGGAAGATCTTCTGCAGCTCCGGATCGTTGCGCGTCAGTTCAATCAGGCTCTGCTCCAGCTCGCTGGCTTCTTCTTCGAGGCCTAGCTCTGACAGGCGCTTAACCCGATGCACCCATTGGGCAACGTCATCGCCTTCGAGGTCGCTATAAATCAGCTCATGAGCTTCTTGCAGCTTGCCGCGCAAGGTGCGGCTGACTAGCAGTGAAGCATCGGCACGCGCCGAGCCTTGATCATCCTCAACCGTCAGCAGCAGGGTGCTGATGCGGGTGACATCCTGCTCGGCAAATGGGCTGTCGAGCAGGTTCAGGCGCAGGATGCCGTTACGGTCGGTCAGCAGTTCGTGGCTCTGCTCGTCTGCTTTAACCACTACCGGGCGCTCGGCCCATGGCAGGCTGGAATACTCCATGCGCGCGTCTTGGCGGTGCTCTTCAAGGCTGGCCAGGCTCTGCTGCGAGCGGCCATTGGACTCGACGTTGATCGCCGGGTTTAGTCCGGCAAAGCCGTAACTGATCCAGTCCTTGGTGACGCTATCAGGCAGGCTGCCGAGCAGTGCCACGTTCAATACGTTGGCTCCAACGCCGCCGACCACAGCCAGTGCGCCGAGAGGTATCTCATACAGCTCGCGCCAGGGCTGGTAAGGGGTGTAGCGGTCATAGCGGCGAGTTACGTTGAAGGCCGTAACCTCAAATGTCTTTTGTTCGTGCACGCGCACGCGGCGCTGCGGCAGTTCCAGTACGCGTGGCTCGCCCACATCGATCTGCAGGCTGTGGTCGAGTAATTTGCGCTCGATGCGCTCCTCGTGCTCGCTACGCTGCGGTAACTGGTTGGCGCAACCACTGAGAAGCAAGCTGCCACCCAGAAGGGTGGCAGTAAAGCTGAGGGCGTTTCGCTTGAACATGACGGCTCTTGCTAAAGGGGCTGAAATCAGTGGCTGATACGGGCCTGGATAACACTCAGGATGTCGGCTACAGGCACAGCCTGGGCTTCGGTTTCCTTGCGGCTCTTATATTCCAGGTTACCTTCGGCCAGGCCACGGTCGCTGACGACGATGCGGTGTGGGATGCCGATCAGTTCCATATCGGCAAATTTAATGCCTGGGCTGGTCTTTTTGTCACGGTCATCCAGCAAGACTTCGAAGCCTGCCGCGGTCAACTCGGCGTACAGCTTGTCGGTCGCTTCACGCACGGCCTCAGTCTCATAGCGCAGCGGTACTAGGGCTATTTGGAAGGGGGCTAGGGCGTCGTTCCAGAGAATGCCGCGCTCATCATTGTTCTGCTCGATGGCTGCCGCAACAACGCGGGAAACACCAATGCCGTAACAGCCCATGGTCAGAGTGACTGGCTTACCGTTCTCGCCAAGGACCTGGCAGTTCAGTGCTTCACTGTATTTAGTGCCGAGCTGGAAGATATGCCCAACTTCGATGCCGCGCTTGATTTCCAGGGTGCCTTGGCCGTCGGGGCTTGGGTCGCCGGCCAGGACATTGCGCAGGTCGGCAACTTCCGGCAGCGGCAGATCGCGCTCCCAGTTGACGCCGAAATAGTGCTTGTCGTCGATGTTGGCACCTGAAGCGAAATCACTCATCAAGGCAGCCGAGCGGTCGATGACGCAAGGGATTGGCAGGTTGATCGGCCCCAGCGAGCCAGGACCTGCGCCGATGGCGGCGCGAATTTCGGCTTCGCTGGCCATTTCCAACGGGCTGGCAACCAGCTCCAGGTTCGCAGCCTTGATCTCATTGAGTTCATGGTCGCCGCGTATGATCAATGCGACCAGCGTGCCTTTTTTAGCACCGTGCACGATAAGGGTTTTGATGGTTTTCTCGATCGCAATACCGAACCCCTGAACCAGCGCATCAATGGTCTTAGTGTCTGGGGTGTCAACTAGGCGCATGGCTTCGCAAGCGTCAGCGCGCGCGGTTTCACGAGGCAATGCTTCGGCTTTTTCGATATTGGCGGCGTAGTCGGAGGCGTTGCTGAAGGCGATATCGTCTTCACCCGACTCGGCCAGCACATGGAACTCATGGGAGCCGGTGCCGCCGATGGAGCCCGTATCCGCCTGTACAGGGCGGAAGTTCAGGCCCAGACGCGTAAATACGTTGCAGTAGGCCTGGTGCATGCGGTCATAGGTTTGTTGCAGCGAAGCCTGATCGACGTGGAACGAGTAAGCATCCTTCATGATGAACTCGCGGCCGCGCATTACACCGAAGCGCGGACGCGTTTCGTCGCGGAACTTGGTTTGGATCTGGTACAGGTTGATCGGCAGCTGCTTGTAGCTATTCAGCTCGTTGCGTGCCAAGTCGGTGATCACTTCTTCGTGGGTCGGGCCGGCACAAAATTCGCGACCATGGCGGTCCTTCATGCGCAGCAGTTCAGGGCCGTACTGCTCCCAGCGGCCTGACTCTTGCCACAGCTCGGCGGGCTGGATGCCAGGCATCAGCACTTCCAGTGCGCCAGCGGCATTCATTTCCTCGCGAACAACTTTCTCAACCTTGCGCAACACACGCAGGCCCATGGGCAGCCAGGTGTAGAGGCCAGAAGCCAATTTGCGGATCATGCCGGCACGCAGCATCAACTGATGGCTGATCACCACGGCATCGGAAGGGGTTTCTTTAAGGGTCGAGAGCAGGAACTGGCTAGTACGCATATTTGGCTGTTCTGTCGTTTGCAAGAGGATTTCAATGGCCGGCATTGTACGGTGCCTGTACAGATGCGTACAGGCGGCTGGCGTGTGCGGATAAAAAGGAGATGAGTGTGTCGATATTGACGGCAGAGCAGGTGCAGGCGCTGATTCGCGCAGGGTTGCCAATGGCAGAAGACATTAACCTGTGCATCGATCGACTGGATGCTAAGGGCGCGCTGGCGCGCGTGCCGTTCCACAGCAAGTTGGTGCGGCCCGGCGGCACGCTGTCTGGTCCAACTATCATGGCGCTCGCCGATGCAGCAATGTATGCCGTGGTGCTCGGCAGCCTCGGGCGTGTGGAAATGGCCGTGACGTCGAATTTAAATATTAACTTTTTGGTTAAGCCAAAGCCGGTGGATCTATTAGCTGAGGCACGCATATTGCGCTTGAGTCGTAGACAGGCTGTGTGCGAAGTGTCGGTCTATTCACAGGGTAATGAAGAAGAGTTGGTGGCGCATGTGACAGGAACTTACGCCTTGCCGCTTTAAGTTTATTTAGGCAATAAAAAAGCCCGACCTGAGTCGGGCTTTCTTTGCAGGCTAAACAGTCTGAATTACAGAATGCTCAGTGGGTACTCAACGATCAGGCGAACATCTTCTAGGTCGTTGTCGGAGCCGAAGGCTTGGTCACTGCGAACAGTGGCCTGACGAACGCGTAGTGAAAGATCCTTAGCTACGCCTTCTTGAACGACATATTTGGCTTCAAGGTTACGTTCCCAGCGGCTTACGCCAGTCTCGCCGCCAACTTTGGCGTCGTCACCTGAGATGTAGCGAGCCATGAAGCTGAGACCCGGCACACCAAAAGTAGACATGTCGATATCGTAACGGGCTTGCCAAGAAGTTTCGTCTTCAGCATTGAAGTCGCGCACTTGAACAGAGTTGGCAAGCCAGATGGTGCCACCACCGTCAGCGCCGTATTCGTACCCTTTATCACCACTAGAGCGTTGATGCGCAAGGGTGAAAGTGTGAGCGCCCATGGAGTAAGCAGCTGCAAGGCTCCAGATAGTATTATCTAGGCTGCTTCCGTAGGCTTTTTTGTCGTAATCAGTTTTGTAGATGTTGAAGTCAAAGTTCAGCGACTGCTCATCGGCAAGGCCAAGATTGTAATTAATGTTTGCATACTTTTTCTTGAAAGTGTCTTCAAGGTCGGATGCATAGACGGCAGCGCTTAAATCGTCCGTGAAGCTGTAGCTAGCGCCATAAACGTTGATGGACTTCATTTCACCGCTATCGCGGTCGGTCTGCCATTGCTGGTTCAGAGAAGTGAAGCGGCCAGCGTTAATTTCCAGGCCTTCAATTTCATTTATAGTCAGCAATGTACCGGTAGTTGCTTCGGGTAGAAGGCGGCTGTCGTCTGTGCTGAACACCGGAAGAGCTGTGAACTGGTTGCCGTACTTCAATACAGTGTTAGATACACGAACCTTTACTGCGCCGCCGGCTTCAGAAAAATCATCTTGGGAGCGGCCATCGCTGCCTTGCGGCATCTCGAGAATCCCAGCTCGGCCTTTACCACTATCAAGCTTAAGGCCCAGTAAGCCATAGGCATCAACACCAAAACCAACAGTACCTTGAGTGAATCCAGATTCGAATGTGGAAATGAAGCCCTGGCCCCATTCTTCTGTATAACCTTTAGGGTTGTCGGATGAGTTGCTGTAGTTGGTTGCATCGCCGCCGCGATGGAAATCACGGTTGATGTACAGGTTGCGGCTTAGAATGTTTAGGCTGCTGTCTTCAACAAAACCCTTGGACTCGGACTGGCTGGACGCCATTGCCATTTGGGTGGTGCCCGCTGCTACTGCGAGGGCGATTACGCTCCACTTCATCACTTGCATCGTGATTGCTCCTTTGGTTTATAAAAGTTGCGCCGCCCTGCTGGTTGTTGTATGGCGGCTCTTTTCTTTTTGTGTCGGCGATAACTTATAGCACGCTGCCTATGTTGGCGATAGTTGCAATCTATCCATTGCGTTTTCTTCAAAGCTGTGTCGCAAAGCCTATGACGCATGTCGCATTTCTGTAGGTGCTGCAGGTGTGCTGTAAGTCATTACTGACGGTTTTTTTGTGCTTGCCTGCTGATTATTTTCTGCAGACGAGCGGCGCGATACGATTCGTCAGGGATTGCTAAGCAATAGTCGTGCACAAAATGCCAAAGGCCTGTTTTTAGTCGTTAGGCGACTTGCAGGTGCGGATTCCACGCCATTCGGACACTCAGCCCACGCTGATCCGGACACCTGTTCCACGATCATTCGGACAGGCAGTCGGAGCGCAGCGACGCAGGGGTGGCATTGTTAGTCTGAGGTGCCCGGCGTCGTCAATTTCTGCGTCCGTTTGCGCATTGATTCACCCTTCAGATTGATCCGATAAGCGTTGTGCACCAGGCGGTCGAGGATGGCGTCGGCCAGGGTCGGGTCGCCGATCAGCTCGTGCC
>NZ_JAYEET010000047.1:0-36072 GCF_034653255.1 Pseudomonas spirodelae
CCGTATGCCTATCTCAAAGACGTGCTGACACGGCTGCCGATTCAGCGAGCCAGTGAGATCGGCCAACTGCTGCCGCATCAGTGGGCATCAAGCTGAGTCACGCAAGCTAGACTGGCGGTGACGATCAGATACTACTCATTGACTTTTTTGGGCGTCACTCCGTCAGCAAATAGCAGTCGGAATATGGGCAAGTTGAACGAGGCTCTAAGCCACCAAAACCCACCAGTAACCACACTGGTGTATCACCCCAAACAGCCTACCCGTAATAGTCTCGCACTGATTTTTATGCGTGCAGCGTGTGATACAGAGTAAGCGTGCAGCCTGTGATACAGGCTACCCGTTCAGCGCGTGATACAGCGTTGGAATGTGTCTTGGCTGGACGCTTACGCCATTTCGACGCGTGTTCGCTGATAGCCGAGGCTTGCAGTGCTCAGGTCAAGCTGCATCGAGGGCAACGCCGGCGGTTCGCGGGTTTCGATCGCTAGCACTCCACCGGCAGCATTGCCGTAGAGCACCGAGGCCGGTCCGCGCAAAACCTCCATGCGCTCAACCAAACCAAGGTCGAGGCCGTCGAGTTCAGTTTGCCCATCCGGCATGGTCAGGGGTACACCATCAACAAGCACCCGAATACCGCGCACACCAAAGTTACCGCGCGCGCCGAATCCACGAACCGACGGACGCAGACCTTGGGCCAGGTTGTAACGATTGAGGCTGAATACGCCCGGCACACGTGCCAGCCAGGTATCCAGAGCGAGGTTCTGCTCTCCCGGTATGTTTCCCGCATCGACCACCGTTACCGCCGCCGGCGTACTCAGCCAGCGCACGTTACTGCGTGGGCTGGTGATGAGTAGCGGAGCCGGCACAACTAAGCGGTCGTCAACTTCGGTCGCGTGCAATACGCGGCTATCGGCCAGCAGCCAAAGGCCGCTAGCGACGAAACCAAGCGATACACGCATACGGCTCAATACTCCCTATCGGCTTGATCTTTGCGCCGATAGGGGAATACGTCGATCACCTTGCCTGCGCTAATCGCCGCTTGCAGGGTTTTCCAATAATCGGCGTCGTACAGCTCCCCATGCAGCTCACTGAACAGTTTGCGTTGCTGCATATTGGCGAACAGAAATGGCGGGAACTCCTCAGGGAACACATCCATCGGCGCGATCGAATACCACGGCTCGGAGGACATTTCATCCTCGGGGTAGCGCGCCTGGGGGATATGACGAAAATTCACCTCCGTCAGGTAGCAGATTTCATCGTAGTCGTAGAACACCACGCGGCCGTGACGAGTCACGCCAAAGTTTTTCAGCAGCATGTCGCCGGGAAAGATATTGGCGGCAGCTAGCTGTTTGATCGCCAGACCGTAATCATCTAGCGCCTCACGCACCTGAGCTTCACTGCCACTTTCCACATACAGATTCAGCGGCGTCATGCGCCGCTCAGTCCAGCAGTGGCGCACCAGCACGGTGTCGCCATCAACCTCAACGGTCGACGGCGCGACATCCAGCAGCTCGGCCAGGCATTGCGGGTCAAACTTGCTTAGAGGGAAGCGAAAATCGGCGAACTCTTGGGTATCGGCCATGCGCCCGACCCGGTCGACCGTTTTCACCAGGCGGTATTTCTCGATCACCGTATTGCGGTCGACGTTTTTCGACGGTGAGAAGCGGTCCTTGATTATCTTGAATACCGTATTGAAGCCCGGCAGCGTGAATACGCTCATCACCATGCCCCGCACCCCTGGCGCCATGACGAATTTGTCATCGGTGGTGGCCAGATGGTTGATCAGGGATCGATAAAACTCTGATTTGCCGTGTTTGTAGAAGCCAATCGAGGTGTACAGCTCAGCAATGTGCTTACCCGGCAAGATACGCTTGAGGAAGCCGACGAACTCCGCAGGGTAGCCAACCCGCACCATGAAGTAGGAGCGGGTGAAGGAGAAAATGATCGACACCTCCGCCTCATCGGTAATCAGTGCATCAATCTGAATCCCCTGCCCTTCGCGGTGCAACAGCGGTATCACCAGCGGCCATTGTTCATCGCGGGTGTAAATACGCCCCACCAGGTAGGCACCTTTGTTGCGATACAGGCGCGAGGCAAACAACTCGATGCGCAAGTCAGGGTCCTTGCACACCCAGTCCGGCAGGCTTTGACGCAATTGTTTGAGCAGTCGCGTCAAATCGCGCGGCAGATTTTCGTAGCCCACTTCGAAACTGAAATCGTCGAAGATCTGCCGCAGAGACGTCTCAATATCGCCATTGGGCTCATACAAGCGCGTTTGCGGCGTACGTGTATTAACCCGCAGCGAAGGGCGAGTGGTGTGGATGAACATGCAGCCATCATTGATCTGGTCATGGCTGAACAACCCGCAGAAAATCGAGTTAAACCAGGTCTCCGCCAACTCATCGTCATCCCGCAGGTTAATCAAGGCGATATAGGCCGACTTGACCAGTGGCCACTGGTCAACATCCAGCAATGCCTCGGCCGCATAGGCCTCGCGCAACTGCTGGCTGACAGCGGTCACGCACTTTTCATACAAGGCAATACGCGCCGCCGATGCGTTTTGGATTTCCTGCCACAGGGCCTGCTCAAATCGTACGCGTGCGCCGTTGGTAATCTGCCGAAACTGCTCGCGGTAGTCGTCAAAGCCATCAAGGATAAACGCCGCTATCGCGCTGGCCGGCCTTTGCTGTGGCATATACGAACCCCTACAGGTGAGTGCGGACAAGCCACCGAGCTTATCCAGTGACGACATGAAGTAAAAGCGGCCAGCGCATGGATGCGCGCTTATCTACAACGAAATGCCGTCATGTAAGCATTTGAAAGCGCATTTCGAATTGCCTTGGCGCCCCGGGCCAGCAACACTGCTCACCCTTTCTGACCGCTGTGGAGTCTGTTGTGCGCCTTGCCGACCTGATGCGTCTGCTGTTGCTTGCTGCTATCTGGGGCGCAAGCTTTCTGTTCATGCGCATCGTTGCGCCAGTGCTTGGCAGCCTGCCGACTGCTTTTTTTCGCGCCAGCCTGGGCATGCTTGGGCTGCTGGTGATATTGCTGCTGATGCGCGTGCGCTGGGACTTTAACGGCAAGCTTAAACACTGCCTGATACTCGGGGTGATCAACGCGGGGCTGCCTTCGGCCATGTACTGCATGGCTGCCTTGGTGCTGCCAGCAGGCTATTCCGCCATTTTCAACGCCACCACGCCGATGATGGGCGTATTGATCGGCATGCTGTTCTTTGCTGAAGCGATGACCCTGAGCAAAGCCGCCGGAGTCGCTGTCGGCCTACTGGGTGTAGCGGTGCTGACCCGCACGGGTCCAATTGAGTTTGACTTGACCCTATTGCTCGGCGCAGCCGCCTGCCTGGTGGCGACCGCTTGCTATGGCTTTGCCGGTTTTCTTACGCGGCGCTGGATTGGCATGCAGGGCGGCCTGGACAACCGTTTGACCGCCTTTGCCAGCCTGTGTGGCGCCAGCCTGTTTCTACTGCCGCTGTTCGGCGGCGCTCTGGTCATACAACCGCCAGCCAGCTGGGGCGGGCTAGACGTCTGGCTGTCTCTCGCAGGGCTAGGCTTTGTCTGTACGGCCCTGGCTTATGTCTTGTACTTCCGCCTACTGAGTGATGTAGGGCCGATCAAAGCAAGCACCACGACCTTCCTGATTCCACCCTTTGGTGTGCTGTGGGGCGCCCTGCTACTCGACGAGCCTTTGTCTTGGGCGTATCTGTACGGCGGCGTATTGATCGCCATCGCCCTATGGCTGGTAGTGCGACCAACCGCCAGCGCTCAAGCTGATCGCTGAAACACTCCATAACTGCTCGCAATAACGTCGTGCACACACGGCCAATACATACGATATTTGCCTAGATTGTTAACGGCAACGCGACGTTGCCGGTAATCCTCAGCGCCCAAATACACACGCCCCACGAGCGCGCAGCACTTGTGGGGCGTGTAAGTGAGCATTTGAATGGCTCTGGAGCGCAGGCTTTAAAGCCTGACAGATTAGAGGCTCAGCTGGCGATTAGACGCCTTAAGGAACTCGCGCTTGAGCGCCTCAAAGGTATGCACCGCAGGGAATTGCGGGAATTCGCGAATCACATTGTCCGGGGCATGGAACAGAATGCCGGCATGGGCTTCGCTGAGCATGGTGGTGTCGTTGTATGAGTCGCCGGCGGCAATTACTCGGTAGTACAAGCTCTTAAAGGCCAGTACCGACTGACGCTTAGGGTCCTTTTGACGCAACTGGTAGTCCACCACCCGATCCGTTTCATCGGTAATCAGCTTGTGGCACAACAACGTCGGGAAACCCAGTTGACGCATCAGCGGCTGGGAGAACTCATAAAAGGTGTCCGAAAGAATCACCACCTGAAAGCGTTCGCGCAGCCAATTAACAAACTCCACCGCACCGTCAAGGGGCTTGAGAGTGGCAATCACCTCCTGAATATCGGACAGCTTTAAGCCGTGCTCATCCAGAATACGCAGACGCTGCTTCATCAGCACGTCATAGTCCGGAATATCCCGGGTGGTCGCTTTCAGCGATTCGATGCCAGTTTTTTCCGCGAAGGCGATCCAGATTTCCGGTACCAGTACGCCTTCCAGGTCGAGACACGCGATTTCCACAGGACACTCCTAACTTGGATTTTTTAGAAGGCGGCACTCTAGCTGCTCCCCCAGTGCTCTGCAACGCGGTGCTTATACTCAAATCAGAGGTCTACTGAGGCACTTCGTTATTTAGTCGAATAACCTGCGTTTGCTACCATCGCCACACAAGACGCGCAGCGTCACCCTAACTAGGAATTCAGCCCGATGAGCCACCCCTTCGACGCAGCCGAACTGGCGGCGAGCTATGCCAACAAGTCGCCTCAGGACATTCTCAAACTCGCCTTTGAGCACTTTGGCGATGAGCTGTGGCTATCGTTCAGCGGCGCCGAGGACGTGGTGCTGGTCGACATGGCCTGGAAGCTCAACAAGAACGTCAAAGTCTTCAGCCTCGACACCGGCCGCCTGCATCCAGAAACCTATCGGTTTATTGATCAGGTGCGCGAGCACTATGGCATCAGCATCGACATACTCTCACCTGACGCTGCCGCCCTAGAGCCCTTCGTCAAGGAGAAGGGGCTATTCAGCTTCTACCAAGACGGTCACGGTGAATGCTGTGGCATCCGCAAAACCGCCCCGCTACGCCGCAAACTCGCCACGGTTAAAGCGTGGGCCACCGGCCAGCGGCGCGACCAAAGCCCCGGCACGCGCAGCCAAGTTGCGGCGGTCGAGCTCGATACAGCCTTCTCCACAGCGGACAACACCCTGTACAAATTCAATCCGCTGGCACAGATGAGCAGTGAAGATATCTGGGCCTATATCCGCATGCTCGAACTGCCTTATAACAGCCTGCATGAGCGCGGTTTTATCAGCATCGGCTGCGAACCCTGCACACGCCCCGTACTGCCTAACCAGCATGAGCGTGAAGGCCGCTGGTGGTGGGAAGAAGCCACACAGAAAGAATGCGGTTTGCATGCCGGCAACTTGATTGCCAAGACCTGATCGCTAAAACAGATATAAAAAAGGCCAGTCTCTGACTGGCCTTTTACGTTACCTGAATCACTCAGCTCTTATCCGTACGCCCTTTGCGTTGCATGTAACGCTCGACGTAGGAGCATGACGGAATGACCGTATAGCCCAAGCGGTCAGCATATTGCAGTGCATGCTCGGTCAACGCAGCAGCGATGCCTCGCCCACGCAGCGTGGTGGGAACAAAGGTGCGGTAGATATCCAGCGTTTGCTTGCCAAGATCCATATAAGCCAGATAGGCCCGATCACCATCCACTGTGGTCTCGAACTGATGACCTGCTAGGTCATGGTGAATGGACAGCGCCTCGCTCATCGCAACTCCTCTGTTCGCTCGCGCAACCCGCTCGCAGCCTCTGCAGCAATGGGGTTACAGAATTTCTTACCTATTAAGTTGTAGGCGATTATAACGAGCTTATCAGGCCGGAACCTGTGAGGTCACGTGAATCAATGACTTAGATCACACCGGCAGCACCGGGCTATGTGCCAAACCCAGTCACTGCACCTGCCTACTACCAAAGCTATCTGCCACAAACGTACAGCCATTCAGATACCAGTAAACATCGAGATTATCGTCAAAATACGTTGCAACGACTGCAACCCCTAAACGCCAACAGTTACTGCGCAAAGAACTGCCAACAGCCTGAAATTGATTGTTTTTTAAGCAGCCAATCAGCAGAAAACGCCTAACTCTACTGCAATCGAAAAAAAACCTTTGCGCCTTGCCTTGCCTCCGTTTACTTACTACAAGTTATAGGTAGTATGTACGCCGGCTAATTTCCTATTATCAGGAAATTGCTTTTATGGAAAACCTCCACCTCAAGGGGAACACGATGAACAACGTTCTGAAATTCTCTGCTCTGGCATTGGCCGCAGTTCTGGCTACCGGTTGCAGCAGCATGTCCAAAGAAACTGAAGCTCGTCTGACTGCAACTGAAGATGCAGCTGCTCGCGCTCAAGCCCGTGCCGATGAAGCCTACCGTAAGGCTGATGACGCTATGGCTGCTGCTCAGAAGGCTCAGCAAACTGCTGACGAAGCCAATGAGCGCGCTCTGCGTATGCTGGAAAAAGCCAGCCGCAAGTAATAGCTCTCAAGGCTATGAAAAGCCGACCCAGTCTCTGGGTCGGCTTTTTTATTAGCTGCATACTGGCTTCTGAATGAGTTCAAGAGCTAATCGCACCAGAAGCCCCTGTCGACCCGAAAACTTAAGGCGTTAGCAGCCCAGCCAGACTAACGGACACAGCGCTTTTTCTTGAGATAGATGCGCATCACCGCACATGAGAAAGGCAGCAGCCAAATAACTGGCAAGCCCTAAAACAAAAAAGCCTGACCATTTCTGGCCAAGCTCTAATGTAATGATTATATGGTCGGGACGGAGTGATTCGAACACTCGACCCCTAGCACCCCATGCTAGTTTTTCATGGATTTCCACAGATCTCCAAAGACACTCACGGACAACCAAAAGCCTAGTAATTACGGTACTTACAGGCTACTTTATCTTCCCATAGCGTCCACGACCGTCCACCACCAGCCAAGCGTTTCGGTGGCACAAAAGTGGCACAAAATTCTGATGCGAAGAATTTTACTAGGGGTAGAGAGTGGCCAAGCTGACAATCAAGCAACTGGATGCTTTCACCAGTGCAGATCATGGAAAGGTCTTCCGAGAGGATGGAGGGCTGGTGGCCGAGGTACGAGCTGGAGTACGCGGAGTTACGGTTCAGTTCAGCTATGAATTCAAACTTAATAGCTCCAGAACTCGAAAACGGCTGGGCAGCTGGCCGAAGAAAAGCTTGGCGCAAATCAGATCTGAGCGCGACGAAGCCCGGGCACTCGTAACGAAAGGCTTGCACCCTACCCTTGCTGCAAAAGCAGCGCGGATCGAGGCACAAGCTGCGATTGCCAGCACAATTGCTGAAGCAGAGCGTGAAGCTGCCGAAAACAAAACAGTGGCTGACCTGTTTGACGAATGGATACGCGATGGCGTTTCTCGCCAGGATGGCAACGCAGAATTGATCCGCAGCTTTAAGAAGGACGTCCTGCCAGTCATTGGCAAGAAGCCGCTACGCAGTCTGACAGAGAAAGACCTGCTCACCGTTCTGCGCTCGGTGAAAGCACGTGGCCTGAACCGTACCGTCGTGATTCGCAGCAAAGACATCGGTCAAATGCTGCGCTGGGGAGAAAAGCGCAAACCGTGGCGCACCCTGATGGCGGACGGTAACCCTGCCGACCTGATCGACGTCAGCAAGCTGCTAGACCACGACTACGAAGAACAGCGTGATCGACTGCTTTCGCCGGATGAGCTCCGAGAGCTACGCAATATCTTCAAGCGTCTCGAGTGCGACTATGAGGCGCTACCTGCCGGCCTGAAATACTCAGGCATTCGCCCAGTCAACCTGCGTGTTCAGTGCGCTGTATGGATCTGCTTGAGTACGCTTTGCCGCATTGGCGAGCTACTCAAATCTGAATGGCGGCATGTGGATCTGGATAAAGGCACCTGGTTCATTCCAGCCGAAGCGACTAAGGGCCATAAGGGTAAGCGCCAGGATCACCACATATTTCTTTCAGCCTTTGCCCTTGAGCAATTCAAGCGACTGCATAAAGAAACCAGCCAGACACCGTTCTGCTTCCCTAGCAAAGATGGCAATAGCCACGTCGACACCAAGACGGTCAGCAAGTTGATCGGAGATCGGCAGTGCCACTTCAAGAGCCGCAGCAAACCTTTGGCAGGCCGCCATCACGACGACTCACTGGTACTGAGCAAGGGCACCAAGGGGGAATGGACACCGCATGACCTGCGACGTACAGGCGCGACCATGATGCAGGAGCTCGGCATTACACTGGAAATCATCGACCGCTGTCAAAATCATCTACTAGGCGGATCAAAAGTTCGCAGGCACTACCTGCACCACGACTATGCCAAAGAAAAAACCGCAGCATGGTGCCTGCTGGGCGAGCGCATCGAGTCGATACTTAAGCTGGCACAGTGAATAAAGCGCTGTAAATTGAAAGTGACTTAGACCGGCAGGATCACTTTGTCGACATACGCAGCAATGAACCACTCCGGGAACTCATCGAACGCAGGCGACCGATGATGGCCTGGTGGAGTGAGCACATTCAGGAAGCAGCAACAGGAAATATGTCGGTGTAAGCCATCAAGGAAAATCGGGACAGAAAAGTCGTTTCGATACGTTGACAGGTGTTACTACTGGCTCACTCTTGCCACCACCCTCTGCCCCTTAAAGGCAGAGAGAGAAAATTCAATCTGTTCCCTGCAATCTCGGATTAGCTTCTCAAGCCCGTGAATACCGATACCGCCCTTTCACGTTCTGAGCAAGAAATTGACCTCGTGAAGGCGCAGCTTGCATCGCTTCATAAAGATGCTGGGGCACATCAAAATAATGATACGTGCCCGTAGTTTTGAATTCGACGATCAGAATAGACGCTTGATCATCAAAACCTACTCTGACGATGGTCGAGGACTCTGGACTATCGAAAAAATTAATCATCTGCTGGCTCCGCTGCTGCATTTCCTTGAGGAGCCAGCATAGCTACTGGCTCATGTTCGTAACGAGGAGACTGTTTGCGCCACTGCCTTACCAATGCAGAGTAATCAGAGACGCCAACCTCTTGCGCCCACCCGCCGGGACCTTCAAAAACCTGAACGCCCAGATCATTTACCTGCCTTACAACTACTTTGGGATCAACGCTATCAGGTCGCTGCCCAATGGGAGGCGGAGAAATCAAAGCTCGAATTGGAAGACTTACAGCCTCCCCAACCACAATGGCCTCACCAGTACGTAGAACAGGCAACATCTCGAACAGCCCCTTCAGGTTATCGGCTGCTGCACTCGCGATATGCCCACGGTCACTATCATTTGTCAGCCGAAGCGCAAACAGTGTCCCGCATTGAGACAGGATTGTGGTGTCGATTTCTGCTGGGCGCTGACTAACCAGCATCATACCTACCCCGTATTTTCTCCCTTCTTTCGCAATACGCCTTACAACAGAGGAAGCGGAGCCATCACTTTCACGCGACAGATATGCATGGGCCTCCTCCAGAACAATCAAAAGCGGCCGCTCTCGCCCACCTTCTGGCAAATTTCTAGCCCAAAAAATTGCGTCGTATAGCACCCTAAGCATTGCGCCGATCAGGTCACTTAAAATGTTCGATGGAATGCCTGAAAGATCAAGGATGGAAACCGGTTGATCTGACCCAATCCAGTCACACAGCAACTCATCGACATCTTTAACAACACCGCCATCAAGCGAAGGCGACCAATCACCTGGCCTAAACAAAAAAGCCAACCTAGGATCGCGCAACTTTGAAGCCAGCGATGCAAGCTGGGCTCGGATCCCAATTGTTCCTGCACCAAGTTGCACACGCTCCTCAGCAGGACCTGTAACTTTGACAGTTCGATAGAGGGGAGGACGCACAGTCATGGCATCGCCCGGTTCCTGTGGCTGTCCGAGATTGTCTAGGACATATGCGTGCTCTACCTCCCCTGCCGCCGCACCCGGCCGGGGAATGAGCGTGTGATGCTCTCTTCGATGAAGGTCGAACCACAATTTATGAATACAGAAAGGAATCGGAGTGTCGGCCGTGACATCGTCGACCGTTACACCTGCGCGAGGGTGATTCACTAGCGCTTCGCGCTTCAGATCTACAATCGCGTCAGCAACTGCGGTGGCCTGGGCATCATTTAGGCGCCCAAATGCAAACGGCACGAACTCATCGAAGCTCAGCGCCCAGAATGGAATGTTCAGTGGTTTCTGGCCCTGCACAGAATCGGCAGCGACGCGAAAAACCGTCGAACGCCCCGACAGTGCTTTGGCATACTCGCCATGAATATCCAGCACGAGAATCCGTGCTGCAGGGTATCTCGATGGGTCAGAAAGAGCATTCAATAGCCCCGCAACGGTTGTCGACTTGCCTGAGCCTGTTGTACCCACCACAGCGCTATGTCTACTGACCAGTCGATTGATGTTCACTAATGCAGGGATTGCCTCGGCGCTAGCAAGATGCCCAATCGGTACGTAGTCTTGTGGATCAACTGCACCGTAAATAGCGGCCAAGTCTGCCTGAGTCACCACATGAACACGATCATCAACAGTTGGATGCTGTGAAATACCGCGTTCAAAACGGCCACCCCGCTGCCCTTCACCAACCATTTGGACCTTTATCCAGCGATTTCCATAAGCACGTCTTTCATCTCCCGAGTCCGGCGCTGCACCGGCCCCTACTTGGGAAACGACGCCATATAGGTCGACAAAGCCAAGAGGAATCCGCACAAAGCTGCCAACTTGGCCAATGCGGTAGCCCTCGCCAGCAACAAAGCCAAGGCCTGTCGCTGTATCGTCATTGAGCTCAACAGTTACGGTAGAACCAAAAACATCTTGGACAACGCCTATGAAGGTAGGATCACGCTTCATTGCTAGCGCCCGAGTCAGAGTTTTGATTTAGCTGATGGGCAAGAAACTGACCTAGCTTTTTGAAATCGCCCAACCCAAATCTGCATCGTTCTACTTCGCCCTCAGCCACACTGCTAACAGCCACCCCATGTAATGGATGGCTATCCTGCGAAGCGGAATTCCAATCTCTATTCAGAGTTCCAAGAACTGCCCCATCCGCAGCCAAGATGCTCAGGTTTGGCTGTCGCATGGCACAACGAATCGCTTCAGGATACTGAGCCCGGTCCCCATACAGCAGCCCAAAACACATAGCCGTCGGGTTACTACGTAAACCGTTCATGATCACTTCATTTAGATGCTGATCGGCAAACGAGTAGCCACAGCAGACCAGAATTGCCTGGCCACGACCCAAAAAATCTCGTAACCGATCCAGCATTGCCAGATAAGGAAGGCGTCGGCTCTGGTCATATTTCAGATGTGACGGGTAGATCATCTGCCTATCCGCATCGTCGCTTTTGTTCTTTCGGACAACATCATGGTTAGGTGTACGCCACCAGTTTATTGAACCATGTACCTTCCACAGTCGAGCCCAACGTGAAGGAAGTGTGTCCGACTCCATCGACGGAAGATCAAAAAACGCCTCCCTAGCACCTACGAACCCATCGAAATACGGAACCTTGTGGGACTCTAAAGCTTGCTCCATCAACAGATCATAATTCGGCGTAAAAACCTCTACAGAATGCGCCCGAGAAATGCCACTCACCCAAGCAGCAAGGTTGTGATAAGGGGTTTCACCATCGGGGAGCGGCACACCAACTACATCTGCGGTGATTTGACAGATTCGTTTGTCTAGGGCGAGCAATTTAGGCTGGGTCAGTCCATTGATATCACCGTCTCTAACAACATCGAGTAGAGCCCTTAAATGGCTGAGAATCTCTTCGATGTTGGGGGCAGCAGCACCGAATCGTGCCAGTAGTGATGCATAGTCAGCACCGAGCTCAACATCCGTCGCGAGCGTCGTTGATACCAACGTTGTTAAACCTGCAATGTCGGGAATAAGCGGGGAAGTGTTTCCACCCCCAGCGTCGACTCGGATAGACATTGGGCAGCCAGCCCCTAACAGAAATGCAATCCGCATTTTATTTGGCGCAAGGGCCTGCTGCAGAAGGGAGGACTGTCGATAAGGACAGTGGGTAAAGCCGGACATAAACGCTCATCCTTGATTTTCAAACTGAAGTCACTGAGCTTCGGCTTTCAGCATAGAACCCAGCAGTAATGGCTAGACGCTACTGCTTACGAAGAGTCTTGTCTATTAGTGGTCGGCGGCAGCTGTTTCCACAAAATCACTCCGCCGCTAGCGGACTGATTCGATTCGAAAGATTCTCAGCCCTACATAACAGCAATGACATCACCACCAAGAAGGTTCGCCTCATGTCATTGCACTGCCCTCGCTGTAATTCCCCCAAAGTCGCTTCATTCCATCAAGCCATGAAAGTTGGCGCAGCCATCGGCACCGTAGGCGGTGTTGCGCGTGGTGTCAGCGCTGCGCTGGCCGGCGGCCAAGCTGGTGCGCTAGTTGGCACTATCGCTGGACCTTTCGGCATCACGCTCGGCTATGTATCAGGTGCCATCCTCGGTGGCCTGGCTGGCGGGGTTGGCGGTTGTGCGCTCGGCGCTCAGCTCGGCGATACGCTTGACCGACACGTATTGGCCCACAACCTCTGCTTGCTCTGCGGTCATCGCTTCAACCTGCCGGCCTGATCTGGCCGCACCACACCTTTTCTATCCATATCGTCCGGACGGTGCTGCGCTGTGCGCGGCGCTTTATGCCGGCCTGCACCCAAAGGAACCTCAACC
Source organism: Pseudomonas spirodelae (assembly GCF_034653255.1). NCBI lineage: Bacteria > Pseudomonadati > Pseudomonadota > Gammaproteobacteria > Pseudomonadales > Pseudomonadaceae > Pseudomonas > Pseudomonas spirodelae. The sequence continues at coordinate 12,823 of NZ_JAYEET010000047.1, forward strand.
ATGGCTCATCTCGTCGAAACAATGGCCTACGCTGGCGCTGCTCCTTGGCACGGCCTGGGCAATCAGCTCACGCAAAAACAACCTATCGAAGTCTGGCAACGCGAAGCCGGTATGGACTGGCAGATCCAGGAAAGTCCCGTGCATTTCAAATCGGAGACAGCTGGCCATCTGGGCAGCATCCACTCCTTCCCTGAGCAAAAAGTGCTGTTCCGCTCGGACACCAAGGCACCGCTGTCGGTGGTCTCCAACCGCTATCACACCGTGCAGCCACGCGAGGTGCTGGAGTTCTACCGGGATCTCACCGAGGTCTCTGGCTACGAGCTGGAAACGGCAGGCGTACTCAAAGGTGGCCGCAAGTTCTGGGCGCTGGCGCGTACCGGTCAGGGCGCAGCAATTAAGGGTAATGACCAGGTAAACGGCTACCTGCTGCTGGCCACGTCCTGCGACGGCACCTTGGCCACCACGGCAACGCCCACCACGGTTCGGGTGGTGTGTAACAACACCCTCACCATCGCCCTGGACGGCACCAGCCGCGCCATCAAGGTGCCACACAACACCCGCTTTGATCCGAACGCTGTAAAGAAACAGCTCGGCATTGCCGTTTCGCAATGGGACGACTTTATGTACCGCATGCGTGCGCTGGCCGAGCGCAAGGTGCAGTGGCATGAGGCGCTGGGCTTCTTTATGAATGTGCTGTGCGAAACCAATCCGACCGGTGCACTGCCGGAGGTGCTGCCTAACGAGCGCGCCCTGCGCAAGGTTCAGGAGCTGTACGAGGGTCGTGGTCGTGGCAGTCAGCTCGACTCGGCACGCGGCACCGCCTGGGGCTTGCTCAACTCTGTGACCGAGTTTGTCGATCACGAACGCCGGGCACGCAGCAAAGAGTACCGCATGGACTCGGCCTGGTTCGGCCAGGGCGCGCAGATCAAGCAACGTGCCCTGGACACCGCTCTGCAACTGGTCGCCTGACCGCTCACTTACCCCATAACGCCCGATCAGCCTAGTTGCTGATCGGGCGTTTCTGTTTCCGCAAGGTGAACGCTATGACAGCTACTCCGTTGAGCAGCACCAGCAAGGCGCGCCCGGCGCTGCGCTTGATCAGTACCAAGGAACTACCGCGTGAAGATTGGCTGGCTGTGCGTAAGCAGGGCATCGGCAGTTCGGATGCTGGTGCTGCCGTGGGCCTGAATCCGTACAAATCGCAGCTGGAACTATGGATGGAGAAAACCGGACGTGACACCACTTTACCGAAGGCCGAGCCGCACGATGAAGAAAGCCCGATGTACTGGGGCAATGTGCTGGAACCCGTAGTGGCCTGGCATTACAGCAAACGCACGAAGAACAAGGTGCGGCGCATCAACGCCGTGCTGCAGCATCCTGACCCTGAGCTGCCCTGGATGCTGGCCAACATCGACCGCGAGGTAATCGGTGCTGACGATGTGCAGATCCTCGAATGCAAGACAGCCGGCATAAACGGCGCACGCCTCTGGAAAGAAGGCGTACCCGAGTATGTGCAACTACAAGTAATGCATCAGCTCGCTGTCACCGGCAAGAAGGCTGCGGATGTGGCGGTATTGCTGGGTGGTCAGACGCTGGAGATCCACCGTATAGAACGGGACGAGCAGATGATTGCTCGCCTGATCGAGCTGGAGCGTAAGTTCTGGCACTACGTCGAGACCGACACGCCACCGCCGGCTGATGGCTCAGCCTCCGCTGAAATGGCACTGCGCGCACTCTACCCAGAGGACAACGGCAAGACCGTCGACTTCAGTGGCCGTGCGGGTTTGGCAGCGGCTTACCTGGAGCTCAAGGCGGTGCGCCAATCCATCAGCGAGAAGGAAACCCGCGAGGCCCAGCTTAAGCAGATGCTGCAACAGGCTATGGGCGATGCTACCCGCGCGCAGTTCAGCCACGGCTTTATCAGCTGGAAGAAAGCCAAGGACAGTACCGTACTCGACGTGGATCGAATGCTCCAAGAAAAGCCCTACCTGCAGGTTCGCTACACCAAGCTCAAGCATGGAAGTCGACGCTTCCTGGTCGGCTAATCCCAACCCGCTCAACCATTCCCTCCCCCTTGGCCAGTCCATGCAGTTAGCGCTGCGTGGCTGGCCATTTTTCGTTTGCAGGAGAACCACCATGCTCAAAGGTCTGGCTATCACCCCGCCGTCGCTCGGACGGATTTCCATCGGCAAGGTCATCGAGAAGAACGGCAAGCGCCTGCCGGAGAAAGATGACCAATTCACCATCACCTCCCAGGTGCAAGGCAAGGACGGCTGGCTGCTGCACCCGCTCAATGATGAGCTGCGTAAGAGCCAGGAGGACAAGCTGCGCAGCATTCCGGTGCGCCTGCTGTTCAACGAGCCGGAGCTGAACTTCCGTGCCGACTACACACTGTTCGACAGGCAATCCGGGCGGCCGCTGTGCGTGGGTAATGGCGAGACCTGCAAGCGAGTCACCCAGGACGGCATGCAGTCGCTGCCTTGCCCTTCGCCAGATGCCTGCCCATTGGCCAAGGGTGGCGCCTGTAAGCCTTACGGCCGGCTGAATGTGCTGATTGGTGATGATGATCCGCTGGGCAGCTTTGTCTTCCGTACCACTGGCTTCAACAGCATCCGCACCCTGGCGGCTCGCCTGCATTACTTCCAGGCCATCTCGGGCAACCGCCTGGCCTGCCTACCGCTGGAGCTACGCCTGCGCGGAAAGTCGACTCGCCAAAGCCATGGCACGCCGATCTTCTACGTCGACCTGACCGTACGCAGTGGCATGGACATGGCCGAGGCGCTGCAAGCTGCCAACAATCTCGATGAACAGCGGCTAAGCACCGGCTTCGATCAGAACGCACTGGATGAGGCCGCGCGACGTGGCTTTGCTAACGGTGCATTCGAGGACAGCGAAGAAGATAGCGGCGCGTTGATTGAGGAGTTCTTTACCGCTGAAAGCACTGAACCATCTGCGTCCACACCAACCCTAGTCACCATCAACAAGGTCAGCTTGGCTGAAAAGCTTGAAGCACAACATCAATCACTCAACCACTAACCGGGCCTAGCAGCCAACGGAGCTGAAGATGAGATTACACAAACTCAAAGCCAGCGAAACGGCTGGCGCGTATGAAGTTGAATCCCCTGTAACCGAAGACGACATTCTGCTGATGGCTAGGCAACTGGCCAATCTGCGCTTACGTCGTGGGCGGGCTCTGACCTCACCCCAAGAGGTATTCAGCCACCTGCAAACACTTCTCGCAGATTACGAACATGAGGTCTTTGCACTACTCATGCTAGACAGCAAGCACAGGGTGTTGGGCTTTCACGAACTGTTCAGAGGCACGCTGGATGGCGCCAGCGTATATCCAAGAGAGGTAGTGAAGATCGCGCTGCAATACAACGCTGCAGCGATGATCCTGATACACAACCACCCTTCCGGTGATCCCGAGCCCAGTGAGGCAGATCGTGTACTTACCCAAAAGTTAAAGGAGGCCTTGTGTCTTGTGGGGATACGTACGCTCGACCATATAGTGGTTGGGCGTGACGGTTGCAATTCAATGGCAGAACTTGGTGTTCTGTGAGGGGCTCAAATGAAACAACTACTACGAACAATTGCGGCACTATTCTTATTTGTAGGTATCCTTGCAGGCTGCTGTGCAGTGTTGCTGCTGATGATTCTGATAGTGCGATTTCCGCCACTCATTTTGGTCGTGGCTCTGGCGTGTTGGATTTATCGCAAAGTATGCGATCTGGCTCATTCATGAGCAAAAAAGGGTAGCCGAAGCTACCCTTTTTTGTGTGGTTCCCCCCTATGACTGCAGAGCAACATCCAGCTCGCCAGATAGCTCATAGCGAGTCAAAAGCTCTGTGTCTGCTTGGCGCGTGTATTTTGCGGCAAGACCTGCCAACGTAGAGTTTCCGACCACGTCCGTATGTGGCACTAATAAATAAGACCACGGCTTACCGCCAGTTTTCTTCGCATGGAACTCAGTGGCGATATGTGCCCAAAGCGCTGCGGTTTCTGCTTTGCGCAATACCACCGCATCGCTAATTTCATCCGCGCGCTTGGTCTCAATAATCAAAATGCGATCTTGCATTTCAACCACAAAATCCGGCTGGTAAGGCAAGCCATCTGAGTCATACAGTTTGAATTGGTTGGGGCCGGGTTTCATCCACAGCTTAACGCCATTTTCTTTTTCTAAAATCTCGCTCAGTTTACGTTCCGTATCTGAGTCAAACTTAGCCAATGGATAGCAGGATTTACTGAAACCGCTAAAAATATAACGCTTGATCTCGTTAAGCTTTGGCGGTGCCTGGCGAAAGTCCAATGAATATTGGCTACCCGCATTCTCGAAAGTTTGTGGACGCAGGTCTTGGAAGGCCGCACTCACAGTAACTCGGTAATTTGTTTTCCCGCGCCACATATTTTTCTTCATGTCCGCAAAGATGGCATCGGCCATTTGCCTAGAGTGGCCTTGCAGCACACTACGCAACTCTTCGGGCTTATCGTATTTGGCTTGATAGTGAGCAACTACTTGGCCGGCCAGCTGGTAAAGCACTTCGGAGTGCGTGTCGTAATCAATCTCTGGGAAGTCCACGAGTTTGGCAACGATATAGTTTTCTAGGCACTCTTGCTGCTCATCATGGGCATCGCCGCTAATGGACTGCGTTTTCTCTGTGCGTAATACCTGAATCAATAACTCGTTCGAGAGCGGTTGATGGTTCCAGTGCTTAAGATCCAGCGCGAACGATTTAAAACCAAAAGACACATCTTGGGTCGGTGTGATGGTCAGTGCCGGAATGGCAATAATTCGCTCAACGAACTGACTGCAAATCGACTTCACGATTGCTTCAATTTTCAGCGTTTCAACCGGGAAGATCTCAGCTTGCGGTGTTTGCTCCACTTTAATGGCCTGAACAATAGCGGCTTGAACTTCCGGCTTATTGATATCCGCAAGGCTTCCTACTTGTTTAGCGGTCTGCTGAACAACAATCTGAAGGGTCCTCTCAGCCACTTCCACTTCTTGCGCTGTTTGCAGAATAAAAGGCGCTGGCGCCTCAGCCACACCGGCAGGACTCGAGGGAGCAGGAATTTTGTAAGCAGTGCCTTTTTCACTACCTTCTGCTTTCGGCAGCATGGATTGCACCAAGTGCTGCACCACATTTGGCGTAGTGACAGCCTCAGGTCTCGTTGAGGTCACGTCACCGTCCTCACCAATAAACACTTGCTTGAGTTTCTTGGTAACGCCGTTTGCCGTTTTGGCCAACTCAATCAGTTCATTGAAGCGGTTGTGGGCAATCACGGTTAGCTGATCGACCTCGGCCACACCCGTGCGTTTGCCATAAGGTAAGCGCAGACCACGCCCCAAGGTTTGCTCGGTCAGAATATCGGAAGCTGAGGCACGCAATGGAACAATGGTGAACAGATTTGTAACGTCCCAGCCTTCTTTGAGTTTGTTAACGTGAATAACGATGTCCGTATCGCCGCTTTTTTCGATGTTAAGCAGGCGCTGAGCATTCTCGTCACTCTCTTCCCCGGAAGTTTTTGAGTGGATTTCGATAACACGGCCTTTGTAACGGCCACCGAAAAATCCGTCTGACTCCACAAACTGTCTTACCTCGGAGGCGTGCGTGGTGTCCTTGGTCACCACAAGCATAAACGGTCGCACTATCGGCTTATCGTAGTTTTTGGCGTAGGTTTCCAGCGCCACCTTGACATGCTCGTGGTAGTTAATTCCGTCCTCAAGCATGATGCGCTCCAGCGCATCGGCATCAACCGACTTCGGATTAAAGTTCGCCCGAGTACCAATGGCTGGTTCCTTCACATAACCGTCTTCCATCGCATCCGGCAGATCGTAGCGGTACACCACATTCTTAAACGCCTGGGGCTTGCCACCCGTGGTTTTCGGCGTCGCCGTCACCTCAAGGCCCATAATGGGCTGCAACTCAGCAATGGCCTTGAATCCGGCACTACCGCGATAACGGTGCGCTTCGTCCATCAGCAGCACCAAGTCTTTAAGATCAGACAAGTACGAGAAATAGCTGTCGCCGATGTACTCCTGCAGGCGTTTGATACGAGGGGCGGCACCGCCTCGTACTTCGGAGTTGATCTTGGAAATGTTGAAGATGTTTATGATCACACTTTCGCGGCCGAAGAGATCAGCGCCCCGCACACCACGACCCGCCTCATAGTTTTCAGCGTTAACGATCAAAGGCGGATTATGGGCAAAGGCTTCAATGCCCTTGAACACATATTTAGGGCTGCGCGGATCAAAATCGAACAGCAACTTTTCATAAATTGTAAGGTTCGGCGCCAGAATGAAGAAATTCTGGCTCTTACCGATCATGTGCAGGTAGCTGATGAAAGCGCCCATTAAGCGGGTCTTACCTACACCGGTGGCAACTGAGAAACAAACCGACGGGAAGTCACGTTCAAAATCTGTAAAGTCCGCATCAGTAACCTCACCGAATACCTGACGCACCTGCTCCCGAGCAGCCTCGACATCAGTGCCCTTTTTCGGATCAATAAGCCCTACGATGGTATCGAGGCGCCGAAGCGCCTCTGCCTGAGGTTTACGTAACGAGAGGCGCTGACTAATTTGGGAAACCACACGATCCTTGTTTAGTTCAGTCATCTCAATTTTCCTCAGGGCCATCGAATAGGCTGGTCTGTGCTACCGACGTTTTGATTTTTTGGGATTTGTTCGGCGTGGTTTCTGCTTCGTCGGGCTCTTCCTCTTGCAGGGGCAAGGCTTCGATTTTTAAGGAATAATCGTCCTTACCCCATTCGCAGCGATCGAGCACCACACGGGGGATTTTCTTAATGGTCAAGTTCGTCAGGCTATCGCCTGCGGCCTCGTAGGCCATACAGCAAACCAAAAGACTGCGCTCTTCACCCACCTCTTCAGACAGCGCCTTAAGCTGATCAAAGGTCAAACTGTTGGTGGTCACGTAGATAAAGGCGTTGTCTGTGGCCTTACCGTGCATCCAATAATTTTCGGAGGATGGTGCGTAGGTGTAATTGAAATGCTTACACATGGCCTCGCCCAGCATTTCTGGCTGGTAATCCTTATTGATAACCAGATTGCCCCACTTGTCTTTTTGCAACAGCGAAGGCGCGAGTTTTAAGAAGCGATATCCACCGCCGCCTTTCCAGCTCACCGCACTTGTAATGCCGGTATTATCTTGACCATCTACAATTCGTTTCAATCGAGGTTGAATATGCGTTGTTGCTTGATCCCCGAGCTCTACCACTATCCAGCGTCTCTTCATCTTGTGAGCTACTGCAGGAGTGGATCCAGAACCTCCAAAGCTGTCGAGTACAAGATCTCCCTCTGAGGTAGCCAATTCCAAGCATCTCTTTATCAGTGCTTCAGGCTTTTTTCCATTGGGAAATGAAACCCCACCTTCGGCATGAAGATTATTAGAAAGAAGATCTTCCCATAGATTGGTGAGGGGGGCTGCAGTCGTAGCTTTTCCATCTATTAATTTGGTTTTTGCGCTATAAAAAATTAGCTGCTCGCCATTTATGAAATAATACGGATCCTTTCCCTCTCGCTTAGAGCAAAAGACCCTGTCAGGCACAGCATTTGACTCGGCTAACGCTTCACGTGCATCTTCATTCACGTCTTTGGGAGCTACACGTGCAGTCCTAACCACTCGGACTGCGCTCTGTAATACAAACTCTTCCAGCTTACTTTCTATCTTGTCAGTAAATTTCTTTTTTGCCTCACTCCAACTTGAAATACCTTTCTCTCGACAAAATTCGTCCTTTAAGCTTTCAAGTTGCCATTCAGAAAACGGCCTATCGTAATTTTTAATAATTTTACTATAACGATCATCCCTGCCAATGGCTGTGTAGACTCGCCCAGGGCTCCACTTATCTCTACTCTTAGAATAGTAAATTATATAATTATTCGTAGTAACAACCCCCTTATTCCCAGCCTTCGGACCGGAAACGGAGCTTTGTTTAAATGTAATTATGCTAATACGGTTACGCCTTCCAAATATCTCGTCCAGTACAGGAATGATGTATCCTAATTCGTTATCATCGATATGTACGAACATAGAACCATCTTCAGATAGAAGGCGATGCAAAATAATGCATCTCTCTCGCATTAGAGACAACCAGAGAGAGTGCTCTATTCCGTCATCATAGTTTTCAAACGCCTGCTGCGTGTTAAATGGGGGGTCAATATAAATACATTTCACCTGCCCCCGCACATTGGGGTCAGTCTCCAACGCTTTGAGTGCCAGAAGATTGTCACCATGTATCAGCATATTGTCGAAATTATCTCCCTCACGCCGTGTTTCAGCGTGATAGGAAAACTCGGGCTCTTCAATAAGAATGCGTGGCTCGAGGCGCGGACGCTCGTCTTTGCCAATCCAGGTCAGTTCAAGTTTTGTTTTACCGGCCATTAGATCAGGCTCCATCGAATCGTAAACAGGTGATCCACCTGTGGCGTTAAGTTGAGTTGTTCGGCAATGGCATCTAACATGGCTTCGCGCTCACTATCGATCTCACGCAGGCGGGTATAGAGCTGATGTTGTAGCTCATCCACTTGGCGCTTTAAGGCTTTTGCTTCGTGCTGTAGCTCAAGCTTGGCGGCCAGATTAGCGGTTGCACGGGCGAGCTTGTTCTTTTCATTGGCCTGCTTAGTCAGCTCTTTGATTTGCTGGTCGTAGGCCACACGGGCGTCATTACGCCAGGCATCTAGGCGGTCTTCTTCTTCGTTGAGGAATTCACCCAAACGCTCTTGTGCATGCCCGACTAGGGCCGTTTGCCGCGCCTCAGTAACGCCCGTCAATTCTTCCTCGGGCGCCTGCCCCACTGGTGCGCCAAACTCTCGGGCAGGAATGTGCAGCAAGCGTACGGCGGTACTCGGGTCAAGCATGCTGCCGTCATTGGTGAAGGCTGCGCAGATCAGCTCATCCCAAGTGCGAGCGGGGGTTTGTAGCGTTAGGCGTGAGAGTCGCAACCAGCCGGATTGCCCGCGCAAGCTGGCCACATCCGCCAGATTGCCAGCATAGGCGTTGTAGTCAAACGCGAGCGACGCCATGGGAGTTGATCGCGCTTTCGCCTGCGCCACCAGCTTGTCTGCCAGGCCTCCATCGCCCAAGCGGAAAAAGCGCCAGCCGTTATCCTCTGCCTCAGGCCATTCGGTAGACCAGGTGCTGCCTTGATAATCAAAGCGCTCGGCATGATCTGGATGGAAGTGGGCCTGGGGTAGTTCAGCACGAGCAAGGGTCAACAGCGCCCTACGGAAGTCGCCTAGGGCGGCATGAACGCCTTCCTTGCGGCTCATCAAGCGTTCAATCACCTTTTCGTCCATCTCGGCCAAGATTTTGTTGCGTGCATCCTGTTTGGCCGCATCAATCTCGACACTGAACTCTTCTTGCAGGCGATCGAAGGCCTCATTAATTTCATCATTCGAGCGGCAGGTCTGGACGATCTCCAAAATGCGCCGTTCGATATCTACACCAGACTCAATAGCACCTAATACTTCATCAGATGAGCCAAATACGCCCTCGAAGAGCTTGAACTTCTGCTCTAAGAGCTGGTGAATACGTTCCTCAGCCTGGTTCTTGCGATTGAGGAAGTTGATCACGGTGACGTCGATCTTTTGCCCATAGCGGTGGCAACGGCCAATGCGCTGCTCAACCCGCTGGGGGTTCCAGGGCAAGTCATAGTTGATTAGCAGCGAGCAGAACTGCAGGTTGATACCCTCGGCACCGGACTCCGTGGAAATGAGGATGGAGCGGTCATGTTTGAAAGCATCGACAATGGCTGCTTTCATATCGGCAGATTTAGAGCCGGAGACGACCTCAGTGCCTTTATTTTTGGCAAGCCAGGCTTTGTAGAGGGCTGTGCTGTCTTTATCAGTGTTTGAGCCGTTGAGTACTACGGTTTGACCAGCAAAGCCGTTTTGTTCCAGCAGATCACGCAAGTAGGCTTGGGTGCGCACGGACTCGGTAAATACCACGGCCTTGTGCTGACCGCCTTTGACTTCCTTAATCTCAGCCATAACGATGGGCAAGCACTCCAAGAGCGCTCGCCCTTTGGCGTTGTCGTTAATTGAGGTGGCGATATCCCGGTAGCGCGTCAGCTCGGCGATCTCGGTCTGAAGTTTTTTCGGGTCTATCTCATCAAGATCATCATCCGAATGGTCTTCGACAGCATCCGCTTCGGTTGCGGCGATAGAACCAGCATCACGCCAATCCTCAGCGTCCTCAGCAAAGCCATCGAGATCATCTAGGGTGTCGTCATCAACCACTAGCTTGGCTTGCAGGCGATTGACCATCTTGTCCAAGGTTTTGGCAATGGCAAATGAGGATGAACCTAGGATCTTGCGCAGGGACAAGGTCACCAGGTGACGGCCATTTCTACCTAGGGCAAGGGTGTCTGGGTTTTGCAGGTACGCCGACACTGACTCGTACAGATCCAGCTCAAGCTTGCTCGGGGTAAAGTCAAAGGTTTTCGGCAAGCGGTTGGTGTAGTTGATCAGTCCAGCCTTTTGGACCTGACGGCGCAAGGTGCGCTTGCAGATGGGCTCCAAACGATTCTGTAGCAAGGTCATAGCGGCAAGATTGCCCTTGCCTCCGAACTCGGCCTTAAAGGCCTGCTCCGAACCAAAGTAAGCCTCATCAATGATCGTAACGAGGCCATAGAGCTCCATCAGGTTGTTCTGCAACGGCGTTGCCGTCAGCAAAAGCTTCTGACAACCCTGTAAGGCATCGCGCAGGACCGCTGCTCGGGAATTGTTAGCAGCCTTAAAGACGTTACGCAGCTTGTGCGCCTCATCAAACACGACCAGATCCCAAGCAACCTTTTGCAGCTGATGGGCGATACGAGCGGCATATTCGTAAGAGACGATGATGATGCCTTCCTTACGCCCAATGGGATGGGGTTGCCCGCTGGCCGACAAGTCTTTAAGGCGCTTGGCATCAAGAATGACCGAGGGCAATGAGAACTTTTCACGGAGCTCCGTGGCCCATTGCTTGCGAAGAGAGGCCGGCACAATCAACAGAAGGTTTCGGCGCTGCTCCCACCAACGCTGGCTGAGCACTAACGCCGCCTCGATGGTTTTGCCAAGCCCTACCTCATCTGCCAGTAGCACGCCTTTGGATAAGGGCGAACGCAAGGCAAACATAGCCGCATCGACCTGGTGCGGGTTCAGATCCACACGAGCCGAAGACAAGGACTGGGTCAAAGACTCGTCGGCACCGATACCTTCACGCGTTAAGAAGTGAGCAAAATACTTGGCTTGGTAGGGGCTGTAGATCATTGGAAAAACAATTCCTTTTAACTTGAGGCCTTCCAGCCATGACAGGCTAAGAGACCCTGACGACATTACCCCGGCCATCAGAGGCAACGAAGCCAAGGGTGATTAATCACTTTTTGTGTGTAATTACTTGCTCACCCTGTTCGGTAACCCGGAGCCAGCACCGCCGTTTCCACTCCGTAGAGCAGCAGCGGGTCTTTCAGCCAAAGGCGGTATTCCGGATCACGCAGCCGATGATCAGGCGAGCAGTCGACACTCCATTTACGCAGTACATAGCCGGCAGTGGCACCGCGCAGGCGTAAACGTAATGCCCCGCCGCTCATGCCGTAGTCCATCTCAGTGATGTCCGGATACGGTTGATCCGGATGAGGCACTATCTCTAGCTCGACGATGCGCGTCCATTGGATGTCCTGATTGCTCAGCTCATGGGAGGCAGGCGATTCACCTTTAAGCAGGCGCGGGCGTTTGATTCGCGTGATTACGAAGTCGCGAAACTCTTGGGTTTTACGATCAAAAGCTCGCACGTGCCAACGTAACCCTGTATCGATCAAGGCGAAAGGCACGACCTCGCGCTTGGACCTACCGCTGGAAATAGAGTGGTACTCGATAGCCAGGGGGCAGCACTGATAAATGGCGCGCGTCACACTCGCTAGAACATCCAAATCGGGGTTAGTCAGTCGGGAAGGAATCTCACTGAGCACCCAGGTTTTGAGGCGCAGCGGTTCGCCATCGCCAAATGCCTGAGTCAGCCACGACATGACTCTTTCTGCTGGGTAATTAAACAGCGCATGGAAATCAGCGCCCAAGACGTAGGACTTTCCCTTGGGGTCATAGTCGATATTGCCGGGGGCTAGCTCCCTGTAAAGCGCAAGATCCCGGGTCGCTGCAGCTGACTGGATGGCAAATCGGTCCACTAGATCCTGCCGTCGAATCTCTCCGGCGAAACGCACACGCAGCTCGATAAAAGCCAGGCGATCGCGCTGTGGCTGAGCGAACCCAGCAAGAGGGGTTATGGGCGTCATATGAGTTAGAGGCACTTAATCTGAGCGTTAAAACGGATCTTATTGCACACCTTAGTCGCGCCCTAATATTTGCATTTTACAAATATGGTGGCAATCATTTTGATTATGATTTTTCGAGCTGACCAGCTCCCGCCTAAACGTCGAGGTCGCCTTCACCAAGAAGATCATTGAAAAAAGCAGCACCAGATTCCGACAACACTAAATTTCCCTTCCCATTACGGTATGCAATAGCTCGTGTCTCGAGCTTCTTGATGTGCTCCAACAGCACGCCGCTTTTCATTCCACACGCTATCAGCACCTCGACCTTGTCCTCCCCCTTACCGATTTCCTCGATATGGATGTTTGAAAGGCCTGCCGAGTCATTCAGCAGCACGTCCATTGTGAAGCCCAGCTCCAGTGTTCCCCGAAACAGAACAAGTAGCAGGCCTTGGATGTTGCGCGCCAGGTCATCCTTGGCATCAGTGCCATCACTGGTCCGGATGAAGGCGAAGCCATCACGCATGACCAACTCATACCCAATCAGATCATAGAGATTGCGGTAGTGATCGAAATTATTCAGCACTTCCTCGAAGTGCGGATTTGACTTCAAGCCCCCATCAATAGAGACGGTGCGGTTGATCATCTTTCCGTACATGAGCTGCCCATAGAGCTCAATCGACAGCTTTCGATTCATCACTTTGGCCTGCGCAACCGGCAGCGAAGGTTCGTGGTCAAGCATGTTCAGTCTCCACTTGCAGCTTGTAGTACCTCAGGCTCTCGCAGTCAGTTGCAAGGTTGCCGATTTGGTAGTGCGGAATGAGGCAAATTCCTTCTCGCTTGCGCAGCCAGCCCACCGACATTAGGAGATCGGTCAACTCGTACCCTTTAAGGCGGTCTTTCAGGTGTTCATGCATGGCGACGTGGGCGTCATCGGTAAGCCGTGGTTCCCATTCCTCGACCAGATTACCGATTGCCAACAAGCGAGCATCGCGCCGTCGCTTGAGCTCGCCCGACTCGTTGGTCTGCCCGCTGAGCTGGTGGATCTTCCCGCTGCTGATCTTGATGTTGGGCAATGTTGTGCGCAGATGCTCTGCCAGCACCAAGCGCTGGTTAGCGTCTGACCACTCAACTTTTGCTTCGAACACTCGCATTTTGAGCCCGGAATAGGTGTTCAGACGGGCGAATACAGGGTGTGTGCTGGGCAGAATATTGTCTTTCAAGCTCCCATCATGCAGCTCTCGCACGCCCGCATAGAGACGATTCCAAGCCTGTTCGATCTTGTCATAGGCCCGCCGGTGCGCCTCACTTTGCTGGACATAGCGCATTAATGAGCCACTGATGATCGAGATGTCATGCCGGTATGAGCGAATCGACTCGACGGAGTAATAAACCGAGCTGGCCAGCTGGTCGTGGCCATAGTGGGCCAGCTGGTCGCCGATACAGGTCAGTGCAGTGAGGGCAGGCTTAGTCCCCTTGAGGTCAGTGTGTTCGCCCAGGAACTGCAAGGCGGGCAGGATGTTGCGCAGGTAGATGCTATTGATCTCGCCTAGGGCTTCCTGAGCCTTAGCCACCTCATCGATGACGTCATAACGCATCTGATCGACAATCTCACCGAGTCGCTGGAGCCGGCCCTGTAGCGCATCCACGCACTCCTTCATCTTGGCGGTTGCAGCGCGTATCTCCTTACGCAGCACACTAACCTGCTCCTGAAACCCAATGTCTTCGCGGCTCAGAGATGGCAGAGTGATAAAAACCTCATAGAGCCGGTTGAACGAGGCCCGAATCAACTCGTAATCGGCGCTGTTCAAATGCCGCAGACGCGCCCCATCGAAGTGCCGGAACATCTCGATCACGAAGGGGGCGAAAACCATCACTCCACGAGCGCTGTCTACCTGAATGACCAGGCCGACACGCTCAAGGTTTTCAATGCAAAGTGCGCTTTCCAGTTTGCGCCGCTCTGCCGGTACCTCGCGCAAAACCCGCGTGTTCGGCAGCGGTGCTACAGAATCCAACAGGGCGCGTAACTTCTGCTGGTACATGACAATGCGGACTTCCTCACCCTCTCCAACTTTGTCCATGTGATCAATCAGATCAAGGAAAACCCCCTTGTTCTGGATCATGTTGATCAGCGCAACGTCCGTTTTTACGACCATCAGATTCTCTACGCCTCTTTTTCGGCAGCAAGAGCCGGCTCAACTGCCTCACGGCACTCCAGCGCGATCAAGGACTCACTGACTCCGGTATAGAGAATCGTCCGGTTCGGGCTGTAGGACTGGTCAGTTGCGTTGAAGTAGTCGAGGTTCATGTAGTTACCTAGCACCTTGCTGATACCAGATGTCAGGCCAGGCGTAGCCCCGAATACACAGAATCCATCCGCGTCAGCAATGTCGCGGGCCGAACGCAGATTCTTGTCATCGAGGTTGGATAGCTCATCGATAAACAGTGGCAAGCTGACCTTGGTGTCCGCTTGCAGCAACTCTTTGAGCAGGAAGGCCAGCAGACGGCAGTTGATCATCACTGAGGTGCCGGTTGATTGGGCTTCGACAGTGAACTCATCACTGCCTTGCAGCTTCACACGGTAATCGACGCTGACAATCAGGCGAGCCATGTTCAGGGTGGCATCCCGACGCTGATCAGACTCGACGAACTCAGTGCAGAATTTACCAAGGCGGTCGTAGAGGACTTGTGGTGGTAGCTCGCCTCCGGTCAGATTCACAGAGTCTACGGTCTTCAGCAGCTCATCGAATTGGGGATGTAGCTTGCAGTCGATTGCCACAGCCGTGAGGTTAGAGACCTTGATTGACGACAGGTGATTTTCGATCTCTTTGATAAAAGTACTAATCAGGGTGCGTGCGTGCCTGATCGACTGAATCTGGATCATGGTGTCATCGTTATGCTGAACCACTTGGTTGAAATGGTTGTTCTCTTCCATATCGAGACGACCATAGAGAACCCTGTACTTCTCATGCAAATTGCTCAGCGTTTCCAGGCTTACTGCACTGCGGTGGGCATGCTCGGCATCGTCGTCTAGAGCAACCGCAACTAACAGATCGGACACCAGAGACTTGATCTGGTTGAAGCTACGGCTGATATCTCGACTGCGGGTTTCGATGGCATCCATCAACTCCTGAGTAACCACGACCTCCTGACGCTCTGCACGTTGGTAGCCGGTTTTCAGGTACTCCAGACGCGAATGCAGGATGTCGTTGACCGTCCTGCTCCAGCGGAGCATGGATTGTTCACGTTCATTAGCGGCTTCCAATGCTGTTCTGGCCTGCTCAACCAGACGGTTGGCTTCGTTGAGCTGCAGGTTGAGCTCAAGGCAACTGGCTTCAAGAATTGCATACTGCTCGGTGGCGTCACCGTGCTCCTGCTCAAGCCGAACGAACTCCTGCTCAATGAATTGATGACGTTTCAGCAGGGCAATATTGCGTTCATCTTTCTCGATCTGAGCCTGCTTTGCTGCGATGGTAGTTTGGATCTGCTCGACTGACATTTTCGTCTTATTGGCAAGAACACTGGCGCGGTGCTTTTGCTGAATAAGACTCTTTTGGACAGATGCCAATTCGACCTTGCGGCTCTGTAGCAGCTTTCCGGCATCGTAGTGTTTAACAGGAACTGGTGTTGGACTGCTCAGGAACGTGAGCGAGCCTTCCTCCTCGTTAAACAGCGCGGTGAAACGCTTTATCGCCTCAATGTTGCTCTCAAGCAATGGCGGACACTCGCCAGTGAAGACATCCTGGTTCAGCGAGTAGAGAGTGTCCGCTGTGCGTCTGGGGATCAGGTCCAGATCCAGGAGTGACGGTTTCGCCCCTTCAATGAGAACTTCAAGATCCTTGGCCTTCTGGCTACCTTTGTTGATTTCATTTGTAAGTTGCTTGAACTCAAGACGAAACACTTCATCGTCCTGAAGAGCCTTGATGTCGGCTCGGTCCTCCGTGACCTGCTCAGCCAGAACGGCAGCTATCTCCTCCGGGGTCATAGAGGCATAACCATGCATCGCGGTTGAAAGGTCAATTGAGTCCTTTTTGATCCGCTCGTAGTTCTTCGTGATCTCGCGAATTCCGCCTTTCAGCTCCTTGAGCTGGGTATTTTTACTAGCCGCCTGTTCACGCTGGTTGTCAGCAGCTCCTTTAACCGCACTGTAGTTTGCAAAGCACTGCATACGAGCGTCGAGGTAGGCCGAGCCCTGCTCGTTAATGCCCTGCTCAACGTCACATAACAAGTTCATCAGATCCGAACTTTGGGCGTGAAGATCGGTGAAAGTCTGGGTGAAACGCTCCCAATACGGCTGTCCGTTACGAATCATCTGAAGTCGGTTTTTTACCGCGCTGAGGGTTTCATAGCGCGACAGAATTTCGATGAGATTGACGTTCAGTTCGGCCTCAGTACGATCCTTTCTGCCCTCAATGATCGTAGCGATGGTGTCCGGCAGAGTACGTTTATCTTTGGCTGCAATGTCGAATGCCAAGTGGATCAAACGCTTCCAGGCATCAATCTCGCGAGCTTGGCTACCACCGCTCTTGAGCGGCAGCAGACAAAAGCGACCGGCATCTGGACGTGTCGGCTGGTGCTTATAGATTCGCTCCTTGATATTCGCCACATCCTTGATCACTACAGCGCCCAGCCTTTTCAGGGTCGGCTCAATCTGTGAAGTCGACAAGCCTTCAATCGGTGCTCCCATGCCTCCGTTGAGGCTGGATTCATGATTCCAGAAGAGGTGCTCGATTTCAGAATATGGCACTGGCACAGCAGTACGCTCATAACTGTATTGCTTGGTGCCTATGTTCAAGATGATGCAGAACGGCCCATGCGGATTCTCCGCTTCAAGAACCATGAAGGAGTTCCGCTCTGGAAAATAGAAGCCAAAAGTCGCATCTCGGCCGTAGTAGCCTTTTGTGCTCTTGAAGCCGAACTTGCGCTCACAATCGTTGAGATTTTCTTCGGGCAAGAGGAAAAACTTCAAGGCATTGAGCATCGAGGTCTTGCCCTTATTGTTATCGCCGAGCAAGGCCGTGTGTTGGTCGATACGTACCTTCGTATAGCAGTAAGCCCCACTGTTGATCAGCACGATCTGCTTCATCTTGAAGGCTTCGTGGAACATAGATTCGATGCTCATGGGCGCTCCTCACATACTGCTGTCACCAAGTAGGTTTCTTGCTCAAGCACCCTGCTGCTGTCACGCATAAACCGGATCAATTGATCTGTCTCATGTGATAGTCCTTGATACTTAATGACCTCCTGCCGCTGTTGATCAGTCAACGCGTACTTGGACTGAGCCAAACGCTCTTCAACGTCAGACGGGACAAGGAAAACGGGGGGCTTTTCATGCAGCAACGCGGTCAAAGAAGCGAACATCCGTAGGCCTCCCATGTCCACATCGAACAAGCAATACAGTTCATCGAACTGACTTAGCACATTGGCATTCAGCCTGTTAGTCACCTGGTTTCCCGAACCGGAGATCAGCTCAATATCACTGGCTGTAACAGCCAAAATCCCAGCAATGAAAGGCAGCGTTTCATCGACTCGAAGGAAATTCTCCAGGTTCTCAACAATAACCCCCACCCTGCCCAGCACCCTCGGCAGCACCCATTCACCAGCCTCAGTTACCGCCACAGTCGGATGACGATGCCGAGCAGAGCGAAATATCAGTAACGATTCGGATACACCAACACGATGGCTATTGCCGTCTATAGCAGCTCCGACTCGGCCTCCAACATCCGATGGCCTGAACCTCATCAAGAGCTCATCGAAGACTGCCGAAAGAAGCACTTCAACGTGATAGCTATTTTTTTTAAGCTTCTTGGCCAAAAAAATGCGACTGATGACTTCTCGCGCAACGCCTGCAGCCACAAGCTTTGCGATCAACGCATCAAAGTTGATGGGCTGCTGTGATTGAACTTTGGCCAGATAGCTATAAATGACAGACGACAAAATCGACTTCCTTGTGAAAATTGTTAGCCCTCAGGCATTTCAATAAATGAATCACCAAATCAGGACCCTCGCGGGGCTCCCTCGAAGAGAGCGATTCAACCGAATGAATAACCTATGGATCAAGTGCGCCAAGGGAGAACCTCGCAGATCTCTCATTGAGCACAGCGCTCACGATATGTAAGCTTAAGCGACTCATCTAGAGTGTTTACCTGTACAGGTAAAGTTTTCGAGCAGGTGGAGAGCCAATGAAACGAAAACAGTCGATTGAATCCATCCGCTGGGATTTGGCCCTACGCTACCGCCTGATCGAAACAGTAGCATGGTGGGAAGGCCGCTTAACCACGGGCCATCTGATGCAGAGCTTCGGTATCAGCCGCCAGCAGGCGTCGAAAGACATCAATACCTATATCAACGACCACGCGCCTAAAAACCTGGAATATGACAAGCATTTGAAGGGGTATGTGCCGAGCAAGCAGTTCAGCCCGCTGTTTATAGACGACAGCGCCAGCGCTTATCTACACCTGGTCAGCCAAAGCCACGACCGCGCCCCACATGTGGAAGGGTTAGCTCTAGCCTACGCCCACACCGAAGTGCTGAAAGTGCCGGATCGCTCGGTGCGCCCTGAAGTGCTGCGCCCGCTATTGAAGGCATGCAGGGCCCGGCTACGTCTGGAGTGTGAGTATGTGTCTTTCAATACGCCGCAGGTGGAAACTCGGCTGATCGCACCGCACACACTGATCTACACCGGCATGCGCTGGCACCTGCGCGCCTACTGCGAGAAAAACCGCGATTACCGGGATTTCGTGCTGAGCCGCTTTCGCGGCATACCCGAGCTGATGGATGACGAAACCGAATACGCGCGCGAGCTAGACCCTGGCTGGAGCACTAAGGTACAGGTCATTATCGAACCTGACTCACGCCTGAAACCCGAGCAAAAATCCATCATCGAAACCGACTATGCCATGCAGGATGGTCGCCTGGTGATCGAGACCCGAGGTGCGCTGGTGCAGTACGTGCTGCAGCGCTATCAGATCGATACGACCAAGGTGCATACCAAGGCCACGGCGCAGCAGATTGTGGTGATGAACTTGGATGAGCTGCAGGGATGGCTTTATCACTGAGTCCTAGGCTTAACCAATATGAGGTCGCTTTCATCTACACCATCACGCAGGTACAGCTCTGGAGTGGAGTCCTCTGAAATACCCTCCAGCATCAACGCAGTCTTAGCTTGCTTGAAAGCAGCCGGAATTGAGCAGCCAAAGCCAATAGCCGAATAAAACTGCGCTGAAAATACGCGGGCAGCTTCGTCACCAATTGACTGATTCATGCCAATGGCCGCGTCCACATATTGCGTACATGCGGCCGCCTGGTTGAATGAGTGGCACGTATTAAAAAAGACTAATCGCACCGAGTCATAAAGTTCGAAGGTGGCGACAATGCTCGCCATCGAAACCAGCTTAGCGTCGCCGTTTCGGTCTTGAAGAACGAGCTCATCCTGATCGCTGCCATGCCCACTAAAATGCACAATCGTGGGCTTGAGCTCGTTCATGTATTGCAGGATTTCTGCAGGACGCAGCGCCCATCTCGACTCAAGCTTAACCGCGTCACGATGATCCGAAAGTCGAATTTTTTGGTGAATCTCACGGACTTCTTCATCCAGCAATAGCCTGCGGTCAGAGGCTGTCGCTGGATCAGTCGCAAAGAAGGCAACCTTAATTTCCTCGGGCAGCGCAGCCAACTTATCAATGCGGGCAGCAGTTTCCCTGTGCAGAGAATCATGCGTTTTCAGGCTGGACTCTACCTCTCGGAATTGCCGTTTTTGCGCCTCCTGCATTTTTTGCTGCTCCGTATTTCTTTTCTTCAGCACCTTCGCTTCTTCGCTCTCCACACGCAGCTCAGCTGTTGCCAGTTTTTTCTGCTCTGCGGCAATTTTCTTCTCCAGCTTGGCAACTTCAACCAAATGCTTCGCCTGCAAATCAGCATACCGGCTGGCTTCTCTAAGCTTGGAGGTAGCTGTAGACAACTGTTTGGTTTTGCTGGCGGCAGTTCCAGCAGCAAGAGATTTTTTCCCCGCATCAGCCGCCTTCTGCGACTCCCAGGCCTTCAGGCTCGATAGCTTTGCTAGAGCGTCACGAACGCTGGCAACTTGACGACGATACATATCAACACTCATAGGCGCTCCCTACAGTTTTCAAAAGCGGCGAAGCAGAAAAACGAGCCGAGTTGAAGGCGTAAAATCAGTCCGCCTGGCCGCCATAGGCAACACGAGCCAAACCCAGCATCAGGGTCAAAGCAGCTATCAGTACAAGATGTTCAGTCAACGAACTCAGCATGATCATGGCGAACCTCTTCGGGTTGAGATGAATCAACCATAGGCACCTGTAGCGCTGAAGGCGATACGTAAACTTTTCACCCGTAAACATTTGGAACACACGCCGACCTGCGCCGACGGACGCGACTTGTTGGATTTCACAATTGACGGATACTGTACATAAATCCAGCTATCGGCAATTTCTCATGAGCAACGCCCTGATTCTTGGCGCACTCCACGCCAGCAGCACGCGCCTACCCTACTTTGATGCACACATTCCGGCCGGTTTTCCCAGCCCGGCACTGGATCACATGGAACACAAGCTGTCCCTGGATGAGCTGCTGGATATCAATGCACCGCACACCTACGTCGTGCTGGTCAGCGGTGACAGCATGACCGGGGCGGGTATCTTCGATGGTGACCACCTGATCGTCAGTCGTGCGCTGGAGGCAAAACCAGGCGATGTCGTGGTTGCCTGCTTAAACGGTGATGTGTTCGTCAAACGCTTGGGCAGATGCCAGAAGTCGTATGTGCTGCAATCCGAGCACCCTGATTACGCGCCGCGCTACGTACTGGATGATGACGAACTGATGATCTGGGGCGTCGTGAGCCATAGCCTGCGTAACCACCGCCCCCATGCCTGAGCCGGTGTTTGCCCTTATCGACTGCAACAGCTTTTACGCAAGCTGCGAGCGGGTATTCCGACCTGACCTTCAGCGCACGCCGATAGTCGTGCTGAGCAACAATGACGGCTGTGTGATTGCACGCTCCGCCGATGCCAAACCCTTCGTGAAAATGGGTGCGCTATTCCATGAGATTCGTGGCGATCTCAAGCACCAGGGTGTCGTGGCGTTTAGCAGCAACTATGCGCTTTACGGCGATATGAGCGAACGGGTGATGAGCATCATTGAGGCACGCTTGCCAGCGGTTGAGGTGTACAGCATCGATGAGGCTTTTGCCGACCTGACCGGCATACCGGGATCACTGGAACATCTTTCCAGAACACTGCAAAGCGAGATCAAACAAAAAACCGGCATATCCGTGGGCATCGGTATCGCCGGCACTAAAACCTTGGCCAAGTTAGCCAACCATGCCGCCAAACGCTGGCAACGACAAACCGGCGGTGTGGTTGATCTACGAGACCCTGTGCGCCGCGTCAAACTGCTCAAGGTCATACCAGTAGAAGATGTCTGGGGCATCGGCAGGCGCATGCAGGTGCACCTCAACGCACTTGGTATTAAAACTGCGTGGGATTTGGCCAGCTGCGACGCCTGGGAGCTGCGCAAACGCTTCAATGTGATCATAGAGAAAACCGTACGCGAGCTGCGCGGTACTGCCTGCCTAGAACTTGAAGAAGCCGCACCGGCCAAGCAGGAAATCTGCTGCAGTAGATCGTTTGGCATCCGTTTGAAGACCATCGAGCCGATTCAGGAAGCCATCACCGCATACGCAACAAGGGCTGCTGAAAAACTGCGCCAGCAAAGCTCACTGTGCCGGCAGATTCGCGTCAGCCTGCGCACCGGGATGTTCAACCCTACCGAGGCCAAATACGCCAACGGCATACTTTGCCAACTGCCCTACCCGACCGATGACACACGCCTGATCATTGCCGCCGCCCGAGAAGGTATCAGCCGGCTATACCGGGATGGATTTAGCTACGCCAAAGCCCAGGTATTGCTTCTGGATCTGTGCCGACGAGATGAGTACACGCAGGATCTATTTGCACCTGAACAACCAGTAAAAACTGAACGGTTGATGAGCGTACTAGACGCTATCAACAGGCGATGGGGACGGGGCACGCTGCAGCCAGGACGCATCGCCAAGCCAGTTGAGTGGTCTATGCGAAGAGAATTTCTCTCGCCCGCTTACACCACTCGCTGGACAGATCTGCTTCTAGCTAGAGCGCAATAAGGCAGGCAACAGAATTTCGCCGAAAGGCGCTTTCGAGTGCACATTACGCGCACAGAGTGACTAGGCCGAAGGGGATGACCCGCATACCTACCCTCGCTACATTTGGTGGTCGTACCGCGCCTTTTGCATCATGTAGTAGACGAAATCCAGTTTATCTTCGGTCGGCTCATCATCTCGCAACCAGCGCACTTTGAGGCCCAGGTACTGCGCCCACTCAATGCCCTTCTTAAAGCCTCGTCGGTCATCATTTTTTACCGCGAGCTCGACGTATTGGTTTACCAACTTGTATTGGTTTTTGCCTGCCCGGTATTTTGCATTTTCGAAGGCCGCCTTGAAGTACGGCATTGCAGCCTCGAACTCTTCTTTACGGTAGTGGTAGACACCACGTAACCAGGGCACCATCCAGCACAGTTGCTCATCCAACCCGTAAGCCGCTACCTGGGCTGAATACTCGTCAATCTGGTCCAAGCGTGTTGCCGCTGACCGAAAACTGACCCAGTAGAGGCTGTTCTGCCGACTGAAAACTGACCCAGGTGTTCAACTGCTTCTGCTCAATTTTTGAGCAGGAGAACACAGGGTGATCAGTATGGAAATGATGGGCAAAATTCGCCGGATGTATTTCCGCGACAAGCTGTCGCTGCATGAGATAGCCAAGCGCACCGGGTTGGCGCGCAACACGATTCGCAAGTGGGTCAGAGCACCTGAGGCCAAGCCGCCGGTCTACCAACGCCGCGCGATCTTCAACAAACTCAGCCCTTTTCACGCCACGCTGGAGCAGGCGCTAAAAGCCGATTCGCTGCGGCCCAAGCAACAGCGGCGCAGTGCCAAGG